>DASZML010000325.1:0-9686 GCA_035551875.1 Rhizomicrobium sp. | reverse complement strand
CAGCGCTCCCCGCCCGCGAACGCCAATCTCAATCAACGCGTCAGATCTTTTGTAGGTCCAACCGCGAATAAGCGGGCGAAACTCGGATCGCAACATGGTGATGTAAAGTTCTCCAACCGCCATCGTAAACGTTTGCGTGTTAGGAATTATGGCTCCGTGCGCCTCGGGGCTTCTGATTTCTGGTTCCCCCTCTCGGGACACATTTAAGCGGCTCGCACGAAAATACAATTTCGATTGGCTACGCTTAAATCTTCCTAGCCATGTGCGCCAAATCTTGCGAGGTCGCCCATTTAGTCGAATGTAGTCGCGATCCTCCTGTGGGATTGCTCCCGAGCCGTCGCCTACAAAATCACCGGTCATGGCCGATAACGCAAACCAGGTTTTAATTTTAGTTTGCTCCCAGAAATTTAGGCTCGTCGGAGCACCGTTCATCAAGATTTCAACGAGTGGCTTCGCGTCATTGAGAATATCTCGCATCCAACCCTGGTTGCAGCTTTTGCAAACAATCCTGAGATTTCGACGTCGAGGGTCGCCAGTGCGCCTTCGAACTACTTGATGGCTAACAGTCCCATCGTTTTCAACAACGCGATTGGCTTCGGTATAACCGTCTATCTCAAGGTTGAGTTGCTTCTTAAGCCAATCACCGAAGGGATGTTCTTTAGTCAATCCAGTTCCGCCACAGTAGATGCGGCGCCCCTGAGGCTGACAATTCTTGTGGTCAGTATGGTCTAGCATGTCGTTGGCTAATGACAGAACCAATGTTTCATTGGAGAATCCTTAGAATACCGCGACAGGATACATATTGCCGTAAATCTGATTTTCAGCGTCACGATTAGGCTCTCATGATATCTGCTCTTTACAGGTGTCGTATTTCCGCAGGTGTCTGCTCCCATTTGTCGTTTAGCCCGTCGTAGTACGCGACCGGTGCGGCGAGTATCTCCGATAGATCGACGCCATCCAAACACAGCACATTGATGCTGTAGTATTTCTGCCCGGACAGATTCGGCGTATCGACCCATTCGAACGGATGCACGCCGCACGTCCTGCAGAACTGATGATGCGCAACCGGATTTTTGCCGCGATAATCCGCGAGGTCGCCCTCGCCGCTGAGCAACCGGAAATCCTGAGGGCGCACGTTCGCGATCCAGAGCCGGTTCCTGGCGCAGTACGAGCAATTACATTTGCCGGTGCCGCGGCTTAAATCGAGATCGACTTCAAAGCGGACACTGCCGCAATGGCATGCGCCTTTGTATGTCTTCAGCACGGTTGCGTTTCCCAGGTTCGACGAATGCGTCGGCAGAATAGTTATCGCGATAGCGCCCGCCAGATGGACGGAATATTAATTCCTCGTTCTAGGCTTGTTATCCATCATCACGTTCTTTATAGGTTCCTCCGCAGAGACTGGAGCGCAGAACCGGATGAACACGTAGCCTCATCACAAGAACAGACAGGTAAGGGGCCAAGTCTTGTGTGGACCTCGCGCGGATTGCGCCTATGAGCGCCGGATGTGACAGGTCCGGGACAAGCCACGGCTCGCTCCGCATGAAAACCGTGGTGGTGAAGCGAAAGTGCCCGATTGTGTCGGCTTGAAAGAAGCCTTCGGCGGGCCTGCTGCGTAGCGAAACATCGTTGGGCCTCGCGGGGTAAAACCTCGCGGGGCCTTTCTTTATGCGGCGCGCGGCAGAGCGGGATCAGGCTTGGCGGCAGATGCCGTCGCCGGTTCGTAATGCGTGTTCGAGAATGCGCTCAGCACCGCGATCACCGTCGTCGCCGCATACGGCATCGTCTGGATCGCGAGCATCACCATCCAGAGAATGGCGGCAGGATCGTCGAAGCCACGGATCTCCATCATCGACACGAGCGCGGCGATGCAGGCGATCAACAACGCGGTTTCCTGCCAGGCCAGGCGCAACACCTGGCTCAACATCGCCGGGTCTTCGCATTTGGGCGTGCGCAGGAACGGCTTGCCCGATGTGAAGATGCCCGCCCAAACCGCCTTGGCGACGGTGTGTGTGAGTGCAAGGCCAGCAGTTGATGCTTCCAGCGCTCCCAGCAACGAAGAGCCGACTTTTTGCGGATAAAGCAGCAGCGTCTTCAGAGTCTTGGCGGCGAACAGCGCCAGCGCGGTCGCCGATAGCGCCGCCATCGGCACATCGAAATAGCGCGGCGCGCCAACCATCAGCGCCGTCCACACGAGCGCCACCATCGTCACGATCAGGCCGAGTGCATCGGAGATCCATGGCAACCAACCGCTCAGGAACTGATAGCGCTGAGCCCAGGAGAGTTTTGTGCGTCCGAGGAATATCGCACCGGCATGGCGTTTCATGATCTGCATCGCGCCATATGCCCAGCGATAGCGCTGCGTCATGAACGCGCCCAGCGTATCGGGCGTCATTCCCTTGCCCATGCTCTGCGGAATGTAAGCGGCGCTGTATCCGGCTTCGAACAACTTGAGGCCAAGTTCGGTATCTTCGGTGATGCACCACGCCGCCCAGCCGTGGACTTCTTCCAGCGCGTCCTTGCGAACGATCGTCATCGTGCCATGCTGGATGATGGCGTCGTGTTCGTTGCGCTCCACCATGCCGATGTGAAAGAACCCGCGATATTCCTCGTAACACATGCGCTTGAAGATGCTGAGCGTCCCATCCCGATAGTCCTGCGGTCCCTGCACCAGCGCGACGCCGCGCGAGGCAAAATACGGCAACGCAAGGCGCAGCCAGAACGGCTCGACCTGATAGTCGCTGTCGATGACTGCGATGTAGACGGCGTTCGGATCGGTCAACTCCAGCGCTTTGTTCAGTGCGCCCGCCTTGAAACCTTTCATGTTCTCGAAATGATAGAAACGAAAACGCGAGCCAAGTGCCGCGCAACGTGCTTCGACAGGCTTCCAGACTTCGGGATCGGTTGTGTTGTTGTCGAGCAGAATGACTTCGAAATTCTCGTAATCGAGCCGTGACAGCGCGTTCAGCGTATCGATCACCATCGCCGGCGGCTCGTTGTAACAAGGCACATGGATCGAAACGCGCGGGCTTCCAGCAGGGATTTCCGCTTTCACGGCGCGGCGCTCCACGCGCCAAAGGCTCGCGACAAGCTCGATCCCTTCGGTGAGAACGATGGTGGATGCGAGCAACACCAGCGGCACCATCGCGAGCATGATCGCGATGTCGGTGAGTTCGATATATTCGAGGGAAGCGGCGTCGAGCAGCGTTAACAAACCGGTTGCGACCAGCGCCACAAGCGCGCCCATCATCAAATAACCCGACTGGCGCAAGCGCGGCATACGCCCAAGGATCAACAATCCGAGGATAAGCGTCAGCACCGCCGCGCCACTGGCGTAGCTGCGCCATTCGGGGAAAGAACGGAACATGCCGTTGAACGGAAACTTCGGCTCGCCGTTCGCGTCGAAGATTCCCCAATACGCGCCGACAGCGCCTTCAGCCCCACCTTTCCAAGGCTGATCGTAAGCTTCTTCGAGGTAGTAGTCGTAACCCTTGTCCATCGCGAGTTGAACGAACGCGCGATCGAAATAGGCCTCGTTGGCAAGCGATGGCTCGGAGCTACGCCGACTCTGGCCTTCCGAAGGCCAACCGACTTCGCCGATAATGATGGGTTTTCCCGGAAACTGGTTCGCCACATCGTCAAACCAGCGTTGCAAAGACGCCAGCGAATCCTGGATGCGCGAGCCTTCCCAATAAGGAAGCAGATGGATCGAGATGACGTCCACATTCTTGGCCAGCTCCGGCGCCAAGAGCCATGTGGACCAGGGTTCGGCCGTCGTCACCTTGATGCGGTTGGGTAGCGCATCGCGCACGCGCTTGATGTAGGCATTCAGCTGATCGGAGCTGACATCGCCGCGCATGATCGCTTCATTGCCGACAAAGACGCGATCGATCGTGCGGCGATTGGCCAGCGCGGTCTTGATGCCAAGCTCGATTTCCTTCTCGTTCTCTTCCAGATCGGAGCCGATCCAGATGCCAAGCGAGACCGTCATCCCATAGCGCCGCGCGATTTCGGGCACCCGGTCCATGCCGCGCGCGACGGTGTAGGTGCGAATGCGCGCGGTCAGCTGGGACAGCTGACCCATGTCTCGGTCGATCGCGTCGGGCGAGACCTTCTTTCTTTGATCGCGATCGGTGAAGGTGTGGCTGGGATCGTAGGCGATGCCGCGAACAAGGCCGTCCCAGTTGGGTGCAATCACCTCGTAGTTACGGCTTGCCCAGAACAGCAATGTCGCGCTGACGACCAACGCCAGCGCAATGCCGATGCGCAGCGTGCCGCCGGGAATCCTGCGGAGCAGCCGCAAAACCATCGCGAATTCTGTCTCCCACTTTTGCGCTTTGATTTCTCTGCGTTAGGCGACCTGGAAGCGAACGCTCAGTGCTGGCTGTCGTCGCCACCACCACTGCCGTCATCCTTATCGTTGTCGTGCGGATCGGGCGGCAAGACTTTCACCAACGTCAGATCGAAAACCAGGGTCTGATCGGGGGGGATTGCGCCATTGCCAGCACCGCGCGCGCCGTAAGCAAGGTTCGCAGGAATAACAAGTTCCCACTCATCGCCCTCGCGCATCAACTCAAGCGCCTGGGTCCAGCCCGAAATAAGATTGTTCGTCTTAAACGTGACGGGGCCGGCGGCCTCTTCGGTCTGGTCAAACACCTTCCCGTTGATCAGCATACCCTTGTACAGCACTTCAACTTTGCTCGTTGCCGACGGTCGCGCGCCAAACCCGATATGGATCGAGCGATGTTGAAGCCCACTCGGTTCTGTCACGACGCCTTTTTTCGATGCATTCTGTGCCAGATAGGCCTGGTTCGCTGCCGCGCTCAGGGAAGGGTCCGCGGCGTTCGCAGATACGGTTAGTAGCAGGGCGATGGCGGCTGTCATTCCGGCGAGGCGAATCATGCATATATTCTCCGTTGGACGCGGGCTGCTTTATGAGGCCGCAATGGCAATTCTTTGACGGGCTCGCCGTCTGTTCAAGTATATTACGAGCAATAGCCCTTATGGCTTTGATTTCAAGCCGCTTTGCGAAAACCTATTGTCTGCGCCCCGCAAGCCATTTCCAGACGCTGCGGCGGTGTTTCTGGCGTCCGATTTGTATCCCCATGGGGCCGTTCGAAGCGATCGGTGTGGGGATGGCTGTGATTTTCTCGGCGGTGGGCCGCGAATAAGCGGTCTGCCGGGCCGCGGAAAAGCTCTGCGTGACGTTCGAAAGCGGCAGCGGCATGTCCATTTTTGGTGCCGGGCCGAAGCAAACCGGACCGATGCATTGATTTGAGAACTGCCGCGCCCAAGCTTCGTCGGGGCTAATTGCGTTCATCCGATTGGACGCAATCTGGACCGGTCCCTGATGCCGAGCGATCTGCTGCATTTTCACGGAGCGCACGACTTGATCGAGCCGCTCCATGCTTTCCGCGAAAGGACTTGTTTGCGTGCTTGAAGAATCTGCCATCGGCATCAGCCTCCGTGCTGCTTGGACCACCACTGGAAGCCATTTTCGCGGCTAATCACTGCTACGTCGATAGCCCCGCCGACCGTTTCCTTCTGCGCCATGATCCGTTTTTTAAAGATGTTAAGCCCTACGAGTTCCTTCGCCGTTTCTGCCAGTTCGTTTCGCGCCGCGATTTCCAGCACGCGCAGGATCGGATTGATGAAGTTCTGCTGCTGGTAATCCGCAATCATGTAGCGGAACGCGTCCATGTAGCGCGGCACAAAATCGCGCTGGAAACGCTGACGGACATCTTCCTTCCCCGCGGATTCGGGGAGCGCACCGACAATTTGATCGACCAACCCGCTCATCATCATACGGAAGCCGCCGAACAGGCGGCGCTCGAGATTGAAATCGATGCCACGAATAAAAGCATTGGTTACTTCGCTGTCGGCAAACACGCGAATCTTGGAACGCGTTTCGGAATCGATGGCATCGAACGAAGCTTCGACGCGTTTTACATGCCCCCCGATAATGGCGGACAGAAAGTAAGTGACGAGCGTCGGATAGCGCTCATCGTTTCCAAAGCCCGCAAATACAAGGCCGGTTACGTCTTCCAGAAATAGATCTTTCACCACGCACCAGACGGCGATGTCTTTCAGTTTCTGCGCCGTCTGAGGCGCGAGCGCGAATTCCTGAAATCCGTAGGTAACAATCTCGTCTATTTCTTTCGCGTAGTCGCGCGCCACGATCTGTCCAAAATTTGCCGGAAAACAGGATAAGTCGGGCCTCGTAGAACCGTCATCACGGAATTGATAGTCGGTCCATACCCGCTCAATGGCCGAGGCAAGCACCGCGTTCGTATCGGGCTTCTCATCGCCCGCGCTATCGCTCAGGAACTGCGCAAGATGAAAGACATAGCGGAACACCGATGCGAGCAGCCGCTTGTACTCGTCCTTCTGTCGCGCGCGGGGGAAAAACTCTTCGAGATTATCGAGCATGCCCGTGAAGCTCGTCGCATAATCACGGATATGCGCAAATGCTGCGGGCTTCAGTTTCTTCTGGTAATGCTCAATCAAGTGTTCCCAAGGATGGCCCATCATGTCGGCCACGCCGAAGAACATGAGGCCCACAGGACGGCCTTCGACGAGGTTGTAGAGCTTGCGCTGATCGTTGCGGACGACCACCGAGCCGCCGCCGATAAGCGTGACCGCCGAATCCGCGGCAAGCGCTACGGCGCGCTGGTTCATCACCGCGATTTCGGATGTCATACCCTACCCTCGACCTGCTACCCGGCCTTCGCGCGAGAATGTCATAGCCCGTTGGCGAATGGGAGGCCTGCGCAAAATATGGTTACGTGTCGGGCTTTGCGCCGCCAAAAGCCCGGTCTAGTTTCGTGGAAACGGCATTCCAACGACATTGAGGAGACGCATCCATGTACAAACCCTTCGACCTGACTGGAAAGGTCGCGCTGGTAACCGGCGGCAATGGTGGCATAGGCCTGGGCATGGCTGAAGCGATGGCGGCCTCGGGCGCGGACATCGTGGTCTGGGGAACCAACATCGAGAAAAATGCAGCTGCCGAGAAGAAACTCAAAGCGCACGGCAAGCGCGTCGTCACGCGCAAGGTCAATGTCGCGAACGAGCAGGAAGTGGTCGACAACATGGCAGCCGCGGTCAAGGAGCTTGGCCGCGTCGATTGCGTGGTCGCCAACGCCGGCATTGGCGGCGGTGCACCGATCTCGGAACTGACGACCGATCTATGGCGCAAGGTGCACGGCGTGAACGAAGACGGTGTGTTCTGGACATTCCGCGAAGCCTCTAAGCACATGATCGATCGCGCGAAGAGTGGCGACTCAAACGGCTCACTGGTTGTGGTCGCCAGCACAGCCGGTATCGAAGGCGCGGCGCGCAATTCCGCATATGGCGCGACGAAAGGCGCGGTGATGTCCATGGCGCGCGCATTAGCCGTTGAGCTCGCCCGTTATGGCGTGCGCGTAAATTCGATAGCACCGGGCTGGATCGCGACGGACATGACGGCCGGCGCACAATCAAGCCCCGTGTTCACCGAGAAAGTCATCCCCCGCGTGCCGGCGCGGCGCTGGGGTACACCGGAAGATTTCGGCGGCATCGCCGTTTATCTGGCGAGCGATGCGTCCGCCTATCACACCGGCGAAACGTTCATCATCGATGGTGGCTATACGAAGTTCTGAGTGTCCGCACACGGATGGATCGCTCCGTACACAAACAAAAATGGGACGCGCGTTTCGGCGCATCCCGTAATCTGTCCTGACTTTAAGGCGAAAGAAACAGACTGGCAAGACAGGTATTTGCGTAATAGATGAGAGCCCCATTCCATTCACGGGGCTTCCATGACCGCCTGCGGACTAGACTTCGGCACTTCCAACTCGGCACTCGGCGTAATGCGTGGCAATGCGCCAGTGCTCGCGCCTGTCGAAGGCGATGCGAACCTCATACCGAGCGCGATCTTTTTCGACTTTGAGAACCGCGGCCGCGTGATCTTCGGTCGCGACGCCATCGATACTTATATCGGCGAGCATGAGGGGCGGCTTATGCGCGCGCTCAAGACCATTCTTGGCTCGCCGCTGATCGACGAGGCGACGGCTGTTGGCAGCCGGCGGATCAAGCTCACCGAAGTGGTCGAAATTTTCATCCGCCATCTGAAGGCTCGCGGCGAAGCGTTCGCGGATTGCGAGATCACGCAGGTCGTTCACGGACGGCCCGTGCATTTTGTGGATGGCGATGAAGTTGCGGACGCCCGTGCGCAAAGCGTCCTGAAAGACATCGCGCATCGTGTCGGCTTTCGCGATGTGCTGTTCGAATATGAGCCGATCGCCGCCGCCTTCCACTATGAAGAAACCGCCGTGCGCGAAGAACTGGTTCTCGTTGCCGATATCGGCGGCGGAACATCGGATTTCACGGTTATCCGCGTGGGACCGGAGCGGCGCGGCAGGATCGAGCGGCGCGATGACATTCTCGCCAACGCGGGCGCACGCATCGGCGGCACGGATTTCGACACACGGATCAATCTCGACGCCGTGATGCCCCTGCTCGGCCTCGGCACGCAGCTGACGATCAAGGATTTGCCGATGCCTAAGGCGATCTATTATGAGCTGGCGACCTGGGCGACGATCAATTTCGCTTACAATTACAAAACTGAGCGTGAAGTGCGCGAGCTTCTCGCGCAATCCTGCGAACCAGATCGTGTCGGCCGCCTTCTGAAGACGATCCGCCGCCATCTCGGACATCGCATTGCGTTCACAGTGGAAGATGCGAAGATCGCGCTCAGCGAATGCGAGACGGCGGCACTGCCTCTCGACTTCCTCGAACCCGGATTGATGGCCGAAACATCGCAAGCGCGGTTTAATGCGGCAATTGCCGATAAGCGCGATGCACTCACGCGGAACGCAGCGCAGTGCATCGCGAAGGCCGGGATGAAGCCCGGCGACGTTCAAACAATCTTTTTCACCGGCGGCTCGAGCCGCGTTCCTGCGGTGCGCAATGCGATCCGTAAGGCCGCGCCAGACGCTGTCGTTGCGGCAGGTTCGGATTTCCTTTCCGTGGCGTTGGGGCTGACTTTGGAAGCGCAACGCCGCTTCGGTTGACTTGCTCTCGCATCGCGCGCGGTGAATGCTTGGCTGCAAATCACAATCGGGAACGCCATGACGATTCACACGCCCCTCTGCGACATGCTCAAGATCAAATACCCGATCATGCTCGCGGGCATGGGCGGCGTGTCTTATGCGGAACTCGCGGCGGCGGTGTCGAACGCTGGCGGCTTCGGCACGCTCGGCATGGCGGGCCGGTCGCCGAAAGAAATAGCTGAAGAAATCAAGAAGACACGCGATCTGACAGACAAACCGTTTGGCGTCGATCTTCTTGCCGCCGTTCCCGAGTCGCTGGAAAAAACAGCTGACGCTATCATCGAAGGCGGCGCCGCGGCGTTCATCTCCGGCCTCGGCGTTCCGCCTCCACATCTCGTGAAGAAATTCCACGATGCCGGTCTGAAGGTGATGAACGTCAACGGCGCGGTGAAGCATGCGCGCTCCGCCGAAGCCGGAAAGCTCGATGCTGTCGTTGCACAAGGAACCGAGGCTGGCGGGCATACCGGGCGCATCGCTGGCATGGCGCTGATCCCGCAGATCGTGGATGCCGTGAAAATTCCGGTGATTGCAGCGGGCTCCATCGTCGATGGCCGAGGATTAGCCGCAGCGCTCGCACTTGGTGCGCAAGGCGTA
>DASZML010000324.1:0-14205 GCA_035551875.1 Rhizomicrobium sp. | reverse complement strand
CCGAACAACGCCGTGATACCCGGCTTCTCGATGGCGAAACGCACATCGAGTGCGAAGTTTTCGAAGTCATGCGCGATACGAACGGAAAGGCTCATCGTCCGGCGAACATCCGGATACGGCGATCGGCGAACTGCGCCAGCGTCACGCCGATCAACGCAAGAAGGATCGAGAGCGCCGACAGTTTCGCCGCTTCCACTTCGCCGCCCGGCGATTGCAACGCGCTGTAGATGGCGAGCGGCAGCGTGCGTGTCTCGCCGGGAATGTTCGATACGAAAGTGATGATCGCGCCGAACTCGCCCAAACACGCGGCGAATGCGGTGATCGCGCCCGCGACGATACCGGGTAACGCCAGCGGCAATGTGAGATTCGCAAAGCGGTCGAATGGGCCAGCGCCCAGGGTCTCTGCCGCCGCGCCCAGCCCGTTGTCGATCGCTTCCATCGCGAGCCGTATTGCGCGCACCTGGAACGGAAAGGTGATGATCCCCGCCGCAAGCGCCGCGCCCGTCCACGAAAACGCGAACTGGATGCCGAGATGCATGAGCAGCCAGTGGCCGATCGGTGCGCGTGTGCCCAGCGCAATCAAAAGCAGATAACCGACCACCACCGGCGGCAACACCAGCGGCAAATGCAGTGCACCATCGACCATCGCTTTGCCGGGAAAACGGCGATGCGAAAGCAACGTCGCCGCCGCGAGCGCGAAGGGCAGCGCGCATACCACCGCCACGGTCGCAATTCTGAGGCTGAGCAGAAGCGCTTCGATTTCAGCGGAATCCAGCATGTGTCCGGCGGCGTTGTGGCGCGCGCACTATAACGGAAACATCACATTGCAAAGCAATCATGGTTAAGGAGCCGGCTTCGCTTGACCGGCGATGCTGGCGCTTTACGGTTAAGAGATGGCCATGCGTCCGGGGGGACGAATGCGTGCAGTCGCTTTAGCGTGTGGCGTAGCCGTGTTCGCAAGTGTGTTGCTGGGGGGCGCCGATGAGCTTCCCGACCCTGTACCTTCGCAAGCGCCGTCCACACCACAACAATCGTCCGATACGCAGATCACGCCTGCGCCGGTGGAAGCGGCCGAGCAGAAGATCGTCACCTCGCCGGAAATCGCCGCTTACAGCCCCAGCATCTACAAGATCCGCTACGATCGCTGGACGACGGAAGACGAGCGCGGCTTCGGCGAATTCATCACCGCCATCGGCGAGTCCCGCTGCCACACGGTGAACGATTGCCTGCACTCGTTGGGCAATCCGTTTCGCAAGAGCGATCCTGCGGGAATTTATTTCCGCTCCGATTGCGCGGACCTACCCTACGTGCTGCGCGCCTATTATGCGTGGAAGCGCGGGCTGCCGTTCTCTTATGTGAGCGAAGTAAGCCCGCGCGGTCACACGCGCGACATCCGCTACACACCGGATGGCAACGAAGTCGTCGAGCGGCATGACGTGTTGTCGAATTCGATTTCCGGTTACGAATTACTGGATGTCATTCGCGATGCGGTGTCGTCCGCGACCTATCGCATCCATCCCGATCTCGACGATCCGGTGCCGGATACCTATTCGCCATTGATCGATTCCAAATCCATTCGCCCCGGCACGATGATCTACGATCCGAATGGCCACGTCGGCACCGTGTTCAAGGTCGAAGCCGATGGCAGCATCCAGTATATCGACGCGCATCCCGACAACAGCCTGACGCGCGGCTATTACGACGAGCGTTTCGTGCGCTCGCGGCCAGGCATGGGTGCGGGCTTCAAGAACTGGCGCTCGCCGATGCTTACCGGCGCCACACGCTCGGCGGATGGCGAATTTACCGGCGGACATGTCGTTTTGCCGAAGAACAAGGACATTCCGGATTTCTCCGACGAGCAATATTATGGCACCGGCGCGCATCCGGCCGGGGATGGGCTGTGGAGCACCGGCGGCTTTGCGATCAACGGCGAGACCTACACCTATTACGATTTCGTGCGCGCGGCGATGGCAGGCGGCAAGCTGCAATTCGATCCGCTGAAAGAAGTGCGCCAGATGGTCGAATCCGATTGCAACGATCTGCAGTATCGCGCCGACGCGGTGACGCTGGCGATCGAAGCGCGTCTCGAGAACCAGCCGCAACCGGCGCGGCTTCCGGCCAACATCTACGGCACGGAAGGCGACTGGGAGACCTATTCCACGCCATCGCGCGATGCGCGGCTCAAGACCGCGTTCCGGGAATTGCGCGACCAAACCGAACGCTTCGTGAAGATGTATCAGACGCACGACAAGAAGCTCGTCTACGAGGGTCACGACGTCGTCGCCGATCTCATCGCGACCTATGACGGCGAAGCGTCCAAGTGCCGGATCAGTTACACGCGCACGGACGGCTCGCAGGTTTCGTTTGGTTTCGCCGAAGCGATCAAGCGGCTCTTCCGCATGTCGTTCGATCCTTATCAGTGCGTGGAGCGGCGCTGGGGCGCGAGCGATGCGGCGGAGCTTTCGACCTGCCACGATGGCGCGAACAAGCAGGCGTGGTACGCGGCGGAGCAGAATCTGCGCAATCAGCTCGACCGCACATACGATGCGCAGATGGATTTCACGCTCGAAGAACTGGGAACGCCCGGCGCGGGCAAAGGCGTGCCCGCACCGCCCGACGTCGATACGCGCGGCTATCTCGGGCGGCTGGCGGCAGGCGAGCAGGCCTCGCTGCGTTAGATGTGACTCAATCCCACCCTCCCCTTGAGGGGGGCCGGAGAGCGAAGCGATCCGGGGAGGGGCCGAACTCGATAGAGCGGTGTTAAGCCCCTCCCCGAAAAATTCTCCGCACTCGCTTCGCTCGTTGCTCGAATTTTATCGAACCTCCCTCAAGGGAAAGGGTGGAAATCTAAAAAACAAAAAAGGCCGCCCGGACCGGACGGCCTTATTCGCTATCGAAGGATCGCGCTTACTTGGAGGTACGTGCGTATAGCGCCCACATATGCGCAATGCTTTGGTTGTTGCCGGTCTTCACGCTGTTGAAGGCGTGCAGCGCGTCGCTCTTCTGTCCGGCGGCGAGATAAGCCTGACCGAGACGGATCTGCGCGTCGCCTGCATCCGTTACGCCTTTGGCGATTCCAGCCTTGATTTCGTTGACCGCATCCGGGCCTTTGCCCATGCCGGTGTATTTTTCGCCGAGCTTGACCATCGCGTCGCCGGTTTTCGCGGCGGCAGCCTGTTGCGCGAGCGTTGCCGTATCTTTGGCGGCGGAAGCTTGGGCAAGACCCGCGAGCCGCTGTGAACGCGCATCCGTCAGCACCTTGGCGGCAATGCCCTTCTGCGTAAAATTCACCGCGCCGGTATTGTCACCGAATTCCAGCGCAAGTTCGGCGCCGGTTTGATAATCCTCCGCATTGCGCATCATGCCGGTCAACAACCGCAGACGCAGAATGTCGAGGTTCTGGTGATCGGTAAGGCCGTGCAAGCCTTCCGCGCTGGTAAGCTCATATGTCCAGTACTTCATCTGGCCGTTGCCGATGAGCTGTTCAGCAGCTTGCATTTCCGCAGCCGAGTCACCCGCCTTCGATGCTGCCGACATGCGCAGCGCCAGTGCCTGGTCACCACCCATGCCATTCAGCATGCGCAGCGCAGAGCTGTAGTTGCCCATCAGGTAATAAGCCTGCGCGACGATGAGCTGATTTTGGCCGGTGAATTGACCGGCTTTGCGCAACGCATCCGCATCTTCACCGACGACGGCGGCGTAGTGGCCTGCATTGTAATCGTTCGCGAACTTGGCTGAAGCACCCGCCGAACCGCTGCCCGACTTGGCGGCGATGTAATTCTTCACTTGCTCGATAGACGCTTGGTCGCCGGGTGTCAGAGCGGCTGTGCCTTCGGCTTCGTGCAATTTGGCATTCGCACCACCCGTGTTGCCGGCTTTCGCAGCGGAGATCGCCTCGTTCAACAGCTTGGCGACAGCAGGGCGCGCACCGGCAGCATCCGCAGCGGTAGCCGACAGCGCAACAGCGCCAGCGCTCAGAAGAAGCGCCGCAGCAACGGCGCGAAAAGTTTGCGATTTCATGGCGTCCTCATTCAAAGGGCGCAGGTGAGAAGCTCATGCTCGCGCATGTGGCCCACGCCTGCAGGCACCCCTCTCCTACTGTACATATGTACCGGTATTGACGATTCCCATCTTTGCCACGCCGCGGCGCTGGGCGTCCGCCATCACTTTCGCGACAACATCGTATTTTGCCAGGCGGTCGGCCGTGATGTGGATTTCGTCCTGATCCACCGGATCCTTCTGGCCCTCGTTATAAAGATAGCTATCGAGGGTCGCGCCGTTCACGGCTTGGCCGTTCCATTCCACCGTTCCGTCGAAGTCCACATTGATATTGACGACGGTCGGTGGCGTCAGAGGCGGCTTCACGGTGGGCGGCGGCATGTCGAGCTTCACGGCATGGGTCTGGATCGGCAGCGTGACGATCAGCATGACGAGGAGAACGAGCATCACGTCGATCAACGGCGTGGTGTTCATCTCCACCATCACCTCGCCTTCGCCGCTGCCATCGCCGACATTCATTGCCATGAGAGAAATACCTTGTGCTTTGCGTTACGCGATTTACTCGGACGGGCCATTGTGCGGCTCGAGAATGAAGCCGACCTTCTGGATACCGGCACGCTGACAGTCGTAGACGAGCTTTCCGATGTCCTGAAAGCGCGCATCCTTGTCGCCACGAATATGAACTTCGGGTTGCGGCTTGTCGCGCGAGTGCTTCTCCAACTCGGCAATGACCGCGTTGTTGTCGTCAAATCGCACGTTGTTGACGTAGGTCGAGCCATCCCTGGTGACCGCCAACATAATGTTTTGCGGCTTGCTCTGCGTCGCGATGTTCTTCGCGTTGGGCAGATTCACCGGCACCACCTTCAACACCACTGGAATGGTGATCAGAAAGATGATGAGCAGCACCAACATCACGTCCACCAACGGAGTCGTGTTGATCGTGGTGTTCAGCGCCGCATCATCGCTGTGGTCAGGTGTGGAAACGTCCATCGCCATAAGGGCTACTCCGGAACTACTGGCTTATTTGCCCTTGGTGACGAGATAGGTCTGCAGATCGCTCGCGAAAGCGCGCAGCTTCTCGTTGATCACCTTATTGCGGCGGACCAGGAAGTTATAGAGCAACACTGCCGGAACGGCGACGAACAGACCGATGGCGGTCATGATCAGCGCTTCACCGACCGGGCCTGCGACCTTGTCGATCGACGGCTGACCGGACATGCCGATCGCGATGAGGGCGTGATAGATGCCCCACACGGTGCCGAACAGACCGACGAACGGAGCGGTCGAACCGACCGAGGCCAAAAAGGCGACGCCGCCTTGAATGCGCGCGTTCACTTCTTCGAGCTGACGATTGAGCGACATGGCAATCCAGTCATTGAGGTTGACCAGACCCGTGCCTTGACCAGACGACGCTCGCACGCCGCTTTCGGCGACTGAACGAAACACGCTGTTCTTGGCGAGCTTATCGATGCCTTCGCTGAGATTGTTCGAAGACCAGAAGCGTTTCTCGACCTGACGAGCCTGGCTCAGGACACGCGCCTGTTCCCAATATTTCATCAGCGAGATGTACCAGGTGCCAACCGACATGATTGCCAGAAGGACGATGACGGCACGGGCGACGAAGTCACCATTGCCCCACAACGATGCCAAACCATATGGGTTGGAACCTGCCGGCGGCGGAGCCGCGGCCGGCGGGGCGGCTGGCGGAGCAGCGGCTGGTGCGGGGGCGGGTGTTGTCATAGCGGGAGCCGCTGACTGGTCGCCCGCCGCGGGCGCCCCGGATGGAGAAGTCATCGCCGGCGCCGGCGGCGCCGCGTTTTGAGCCGATGCTGGACCAGCAGCGATGCCGGCCAGCAGAGCGATAGCAGCAGCGATCGCCAGTTTCTTCGAGATCATCTTTTCTACACTCCGTAAAATTTGAAAGCCAAAACGCCCTGTCTGAAATACAAATGCCTCAGCCAGTCAATTTCCACACGATGCGATATTGTTTGGTGCCTTCGACCGCGGTGCCGCTCTGCATGGCCGGCTGGAAATGCCAACCATGCTGAACGCATTCGACCGCCGCCTGATCGAGTTCATTGAAGCCGCTGGGCGTCGCCACATCGACGTTCTGAACCGAACCATCAGCGCCGACATGCACCGTAACAACCGTTGCGCCCTCGTGGTTTAAGCGCACCGCGAGCGCGGGATAGTACTTGCTTGCGCAGTTATTGCCGCGACCAGCAGCGAGGACAGGCGCGGTAACGCCAGTTGGCTTGGGTGGCGCTGGCGGAGCCTGATTGGTGACGGCGGTGATTGTGTTCGTTGGCGCTTCATTCGACACCACGATGTCCGGCGGCGGAATGACTGCCGGCGGCGGCTTGACCAGATCCGGCGGTGGCGGTGGTGGCGTCTTGGGCTGATCCGGCGGTTTCTGCTGGACGATATCCGCTTTGATGTCCTGCGGAATCTTGTCGCCAAGGCGCGCGGCCAAGCCGCTCGCAAGCGCTATGATCACGACCACATGAAGGGCGGCAACCGCAATACCCGCAACGAACCGGCGGGGGCTGGCTGCAGAAACCTCGAAGGGCCTTAAATCGTGTTGTGGCTGTTGCATAGACCTACACTAAGTCAGACACGTTGAAGCCCGGCGCAGTTGCTCCGGGCCTTTGAGAAACCAGTTCGTACATCCCATCCCCATCTCGCCAACCGGGTTCCACCGGGTGACGGCAATATTCTTGGTATTCTTTTGACACATCGTAGTCATGCTTTTTCGCGCGGTCTAGCGTCCCGGATGGTAAATGCCTGATGGGCCAAGAAGAACAAAAAACTCGTTGCCGCGATATTCTGCGACGCTTTCAATGCATCGTGCACCGTATCCGATCCTGCGCGCAATAAACCCTGATAAGACGGCAGTTTACCGCATTCACGCGATCGCAACCGGAACGAATGGTTTTGCAGTGCGGCGATTGCGATGTCCGAATTCGCGTCGGTAGTTGACGGTACTGTCAGATATGCGGCGAATCGTTCCACAGTGTGCTTCATCCACAGTTTGCCAAGCTACTGAAACACCTTGGCGAAATTACGTTCTCGGCGTGGCCGACTTTTCCACGGCCTCGCGCTTCTTCAATCTCCTCAACCCTTTACGACGCGCATAGCCGCGTTGACGACCTTTGCGCATCCATTTAGCGTTCAAATAAGCGCGAGGTTCCCGAAAGGGATTGAAGGGAACGCAGTAAACACTGCGGCTGCCCCCGCAACTGTGACCGGCGAGCGGTCGCCCGAATGCCACTGGGACGGACAACGTCTTGGGAAGGCGGGCGAAAGCGATAGAGCTGGGAGCCAGGAGACCTGCCTCGTGACGATCGTCCTGTTTCCGGCCGGGGTGCGTCGGGGACTGCGGGGGAAACCGTCGCGGCGACATGTTGGAGTCGTCGCGGGGCATTTGTGTTTGAACATTTTTTACAGCTGAAAACCGCGCGCCGGCTCCTGGATCACCAACCGGGAGAACCCCAATGCGTCGTCGTTCCTTACTGTTGTTGTCTACGGTCGCGATAATCGCGAACGCGTTTCCAGCTTTTGCCGAAGACATCGAAGCTGTCGTCGTCACTGCCACACGCACAGAACAGCCTCTCGCCAAAACCGGCGAATCCGAAAGCGTGCTCACAGGTTCCACGCTGCAAGACCTGCAGACCGTTCGTCTCACGGATGCGCTCGCGCTTACGCCTGGCATCACCGTCGACGAAGCTGGCGGCCTCGGTCAGCCGACCGCCATCAGCATCCGTGGTGCGGAGTCAGGCCAGACGGTTGTTCTGATCGATGGCGTTCGCATCAACGATCCCAGCAGCACCGATGATGGCGCAATTCTCGGCGATGTGCTCGCCAACAACGTCGACCGCGTCGAAATCCTCCGCGGACCGCAATCGACACTCTATGGCAGCGATGCCATCGGCGGTGTCGTGAACATCATCACGAAACGCGGTGGTGCTTCGCCGTTCGGTCTAACAGCGAGCGCCGAGGGCGGATCTTTCGACACGTATCACTTCAACGCCGCCGCAAACGGGACTGTAGCCGACGTCGACTACGGCTTGTCGGCGAACTACATCCATTCAAACGACATCTCCGCCGCGGACTCTCGCAATGGCAATCCGGAAACCGACGGTGATGGCAATCTCGGCTTTGCCGGAAGCGCGCGATGGCACATCGCCGACAGCATCAGCGTCGATGTGCGCAGCTATTACACGGCCGCCCGCGACGACTTCGACGATAACTATCCGCCGCCCAATTATACCGTGGCGGACTCAGCGGCGTACAACAGCAATCGGCTTTTCGCAGGCTATGCGGGCATCAATGCGGATCTCTTCGATGGAATGTTCGAGAATCGCCTGGTGATCATCAGCACGCATAGTGCGCGCGCGTTCTACGATTCTTCATCCGACGATATTCACCTGAACTACGACTACGCGGGAAACACCACGCGCTTTGAATATCAGGGTGTCGTCAACATCGATCCGCTGAGCCAAATAACCTTTGGCGCGGAAACGCAGACCAACTCGTTTCGCAACGACAATTTCGGCGCCAACCTGTATTTCTCACCGCCGAAGCAAAGCGGCCGCGACCACATCTCCGGTTATTATCTGCAGGCGCAAAAAACGTTCTTTGACGCACTGACATTGACGGGCGGCGTGCGCTTCGATGACCACAGCACCTTTGGCAGTCACACGTCGGTCAAGGCGGCGGCGGCTTACGATTTCGGCGAAGGCACGGTGTTGCACGCAAACTATGGCACCGGGTTCAAAGCGCCGTCGCTGTATCAACTGTATTCGATCTACCAAAACCCCGTTCAAACGCTAAGCCCTGAAAGTGCTCGCGGTTGGGAAGCCGGTGTCGATCAAACCGTTCTGGATGGGCGGTTGCGCGGTTCGCTCACGTATTTTGAACGCAATACGCGAAACATGATCGGCTTTCAGAGCTGCTTTGTCTCCGCGCCACCACCAGCCTGTTCCGATCCCGAGACATCGTTCGCGGGCGGCTATTACTATAACGTCGGAAGAACACGTTCGACGGGCGTCGAGACTGAGCTGGCCGCGACGGTCACTGAGACGATCACGATCTCGGCGAATTACACTTACCTCGATGCCAACGATCAAATTACCGGTCTGGCGCTGACACGGCGCCCGCGTAATACGTTCAGCGCTACGGCAAACTGGACGCCCACTTCCAACTGGGGCTTGGGCGCGAGCTTGAACAGCGTCAGTTCCGAAGTCGACGAGTACTCCGGCCTGACGCCCATCAACAATGGCGGTCACACGACCGTGAATGTGTTCGGCCACTATGACTTCGATCAGTGGAGCATCTATGCGCGCGTCGAAAACCTGTTCGATGCGCGTTACGAGCCGTTGCTGGGCTATGGCGCGCCGGGACGCGCAGCCTATGTTGGTGTCCGCTTAAGCGAATAGCAGAACGGCAGGCCGGTGGCGCTTAGCTTGCGAGCGCTATCGGCCGCGCCGCGCGCACCTTGCGAAAACATCCGCGCACATCTTCGACTTCTGCAAACGCCTTGCTTGCTCCCGCCATCGTTTCGGATGCGCCGAGCATCAGATATCCGTCATCGGCAATTGCTGCCGACAGGCGGTCAAGACATTGGCGCTTTTCCTGCGGTGCGAAGTAGAGAAATACGTTGCGGCAGAAGATAACGTCGATCTCGCCGAGCCAGCCAAAACTGTCGAGCAGATTGAACGCGCGGAACGTCACCATCCGGCGGATGCGTTCGTTGAGACGCCAACCGCCATCTTCCTGCGAAAAGTGCCTCACCAGCGATTGTGCACTGACTCCGCGTTGGGTCTCGTAGTTGCTGTAGCGGCCTTCCATGGCACGGGCGACCATGTCGGACGACAAATCTGTCGCGATAATCTCCACGCGCCACTCCCGCGCCAACCTGGCTTCGTCGACGATCATCGCCAAGGAGTAAGGCTCTTGTCCGCTGGAAGCGCCCGCGCACCAGATGCGAAGGCAGCGCGATTTTGCACGCGCGCTCAGCATCGACGGCAAGATCACGCCGCGAAAATATTCGAATACCGCGCGATCACGGAAAAATGACGTGTCGTTGGTCGTCATCGCTTCCGTGACGACGCGCAACAATTCTTCAGGTGCATGACAAAGCTCGCTCAACAAATCGTCCGTCTTGCGAAATCCATAACGGCGCGCGACCGGAGCAAGACGGCTCGCGACAAGGTGCGTTTTGTTCGCAGTCAGAAGAAGACCCGAACGGCGCTTCAGCACGTCGGCCAGATAGGTAAAATCCGATGCGTTCATTGCACGTCCCGTGCAAATGCAGCGGTGCGGGTGCGTTGACGATGATCACGCATGAAACAGGTCCGGCTTATAGAGCGCGGAATCTAAGCCTTGCGAGGTAAATGCAATCTGAAGGCTAACCGGCGACCAGTTCGATCACGCCATCGCGCGACGAGACGGTTAGGCCCGCATTGACGCCTTTGGCCAGTTTGTGGGTTAGGTAGGCCTGGATAGAGCGGCCATCGAGCGGTGCAGACGGCTCGCCCATTGCGGCTTTCTGCACCTCTTCCAGCATGCGCGCATTCTGTCCCTTGGCGCGCACGGTAAAACCGGGGGTGCCGGCGTCGGTCGTCGTTTCGACCGTCACTTCTCCACCACGTGGAAGACTGTCCACACCCAAGAGCGTCGCGTTCATCAACAGCTTCGCCCAATCCTTTGGCCAATTCAGCTGCGCGGCCTGCCAATCGATCTGTACCTTACCACCGCGCACCAAGCCCTGCAGGTTGCGGCCAACTTCGGAGAGATCGAGTTCTGCGCCTGCCGAACCGGCGGCACCGTAAGCGATGCGCGCGAACTGCAACCGCGCCGCGGCCTGCTCCGCGCTCGACGTCACGAGCTTCAGCGCATCGGCGCGCATATTCGCGTCGCGTTCGTCTTCAAGCACTTCGAGGCCGTTGATGACCGCGCCGACGGGACTCACCAGATCGTGGCACACACGGCTCACCAGCATGGCGGCAAAGTCGAGATCGTTCATGGCTGGCTTGCTCCCGGCATCGGCTTGGACTGTATTGGTTTGTAATTGGTAACCTTCTCCAACCGCTATTAAGGAATGCTTAAGATGGCTTCAACCGCCGAGCCCTCGGCCTTTGCGTGCGCGCTTGCCGAGATTGCGGCCAAGGCCGGTGAAATCGTCATGCGGCACTACGCAGCCGAGACGGTAGCCACTCGCAAAAAGGAAGACTCGTCCCCCGTGACCGCCGCCGATGAAGAAGCGGAGCGGTACATTCTTGCCGAACTTGCGAAAGTCGCGCCGGGCGTTGCGATCATCGCGGAGGAAGAAGCGGCGGCAGGTCGAGTCCAGAAAATCGGTTCACGATTTTTCCTCGTCGATCCACTCGATGGCACCAAGGAGTTCATCCATCACAATGGCGAATTCACTGTGAACATTGCCGAGATCGATAATGGCAAACCTGTGCGCGGGGTCGTCTATGCACCGGCGAAAGGGCGCTTATGGTTGGGCGAAACGCCGGGCGGAGCGTGGGAAGTGCCGATGCCGCCGGCCATGAAATTCAACTGCAATGCCTCGCATGCGATCCACACGCGCAAAGCGCCATCAGATGGCATGATCGCTGTCGCGAGCCGCAGCCATCGCGACAGCAAGACGGAAGAATATCTTGAGCACTACAAGATCAAGGATTTCATCAGCGCCGGTTCATCGCTGAAGTTTTGCCTCGTAGCCACCGGCGAGGCCGACATCTATCCGCGCCACGGCCGCACAATGGAATGGGACACAGCGGCGGGACACGCGGTGCTTGTGGCGGCTGGCGGCAGCGTGACGCGCATCGACGGCTCGCCATTTATCTACGGCAAAGCGAATGAAGATTTCGCCAATCCGTTTTTTGTCGCGCGTGGCGGTTGAACTTTACTGATCGTAATCGTGGCGGCTGGAATAAAAGACCAACGCCATCAATCCGCCGCCGACCGCCGTCGTCACCACCACACCGAGGATCATGAATATCCATCCGGCGGTCGAAACACCGACACCGTCCATCGCGGTCCACGCATGGATGGCATAAGCGATCGCGGCAATGAGGAATCCGACCAGCACGACGATGGCGAACCATCCGCCGGGACCGAGCTTGTTAGCGTTTGATTCCATCGAGACCTCGCCGAATCAGCTTACAAAAGATGGGAACGCGCAGGCCAACTATTAAGCCGCCGCGTTCCTGTAATATTGGCGCAGCGAACGCTGCTTGCCTTTGAATTGTCACGATGAATTGCGCCAATCCGCCGATCCAAGCCGAACCGGGAGATTTTTCATGACCCGTAGCCTGACCGCCCTCTTCGCCGCGCTGGCGCTGTTTGCCTTTAGCGCACCCGCCTTCGCGCAGGATGACGATTCCGCGCCACCGCGGCCCGAAGGCCGTGCCGGCGACAACTTCACGCAAAATGAGATCGTTCAGGCTGCGGCGGGATTCTTCGGCGTGACATCGGAAGCGGTCGCCAAGGCGGTACAAAAGATTTTCTCCGACAACGGCTTGCCCGACGCTTACATCAAAGGCGACGAAGGTTCGGGCGCGTTCGTTGTCGGACTGCGCTACGGGTCGGGCTGGTTGATCCGCAAGGGCTACGATCCGGTGAGGGTCTATTGGCAGGGACCGAGCGTCGGCTTCGACTTCGGCGGCAATGCATCGAAGAATTTCACGCTGATCTACAACCTGCGCGATGAAGACCGTCTCTTTCAGAAATTCCCGGGCGTTGAGGGCACGTTCTATTTCATCGCCGGCATCGGCGTGAATTATCAGCGCTCCAATGGCATCACACTTGCGCCAATGCGCACGGGTGTCGGCCTGCGCGCCGGCGTGAACGCGGGCTATCTCACCTACACGCGGAAAGAGTCGATCAACCCGTTCTAGGCAGTAGCGACATCGGTCGTGGCGCCTGCCGGTGCCGGCAGATAGAGCAACAACGCGGCCGCAACGTATGTCGATGAGAACGTACCGACCACAATGCCGAAAAGAATCGCGGCGGTGAAATCGAACAGCGCCGGTCCGCCGAAGATCAGAAGCGGAATGATCGAGATGGCGGTCGCCACGCTGGTGAGGATCGTTCGCGTCAGCATCTGATTGGTCGACAGATTGATCAGATCGGCCAACCCCATGCGCTTATATTTGCGCCGGTTCTCGCGGATACGATCGAACACCACAACGGTATCGTTGATCGAATAACCGGCGAGCGTGAGAAGCGCCGCAACACTCGTCAATGTGAAATCCAGATGAAAGACGGAGAACAATCCCGCCGTCACCAGAACGTCGTGGCCCGTCGCGATGGCCGCGGCGATTCCGTATTGCCACTCGAAACGCACCGCGACCCATCCAGCGATGCCGAAAATGGCGAGCACCGTCGCGAGCACACCGGCGTGGAACAACTCACCGCTGACTTTCGGGCCGATAACTTGCGCGTTGAGATAGGTGTAGCTGGTGCCGAGCTTGGTGCGGATCGCGGCAGCGGCAGCGTCGCCGGATTGGTTCGATTTCGGCTGAACGCGGATGAGTGCGCAGGAGTTAAGCGGCGTATCGCAATGCCCGCCGCCGATATACTGGATTTCGGAATCGCCGAAGCCGAGGCTGTCCACCTCGCTGCGCATCGTGCCGATGTCGATAACATGCGCGGACTGAACCTGCAGCAATACACCGCCGGTGAAATCGATGCCGAGATTGAAGCCGTGAATCACGATCGACACGATCGAAACCAGCAGCAGCAAGCCGTCGAGGGCGAACGCAAAATAGCGCGCGCCAATGAAGTTGATCTTGGTGTCTTCCGGCAGGAAGCTGAGCATCGGCATCGGGCGAAATTCTCAAAAAGCTGCGCACATTTAGCGGCTGCCCCCTGCCCTAGCAAGCTACCTGGTTAAGGCGCGGTTTTCCGCATAGTTACCGGCACGGAACAGACATCCAGATTGGCCAAAGGTGGCCGGTGATAGAACTCCGGCGCGGGATGACGGCGCTTGTCTTTGAGTTCGGCGAAGGACGGCGACTCCGTCTTGATGATCCAGTAATGCGGACGGTCTTTTGCAGGCACATCAGACGCGAACTTCATGCCGACGATCGGGTCGCGCTGCGCTTTGTCCTGGATCACGCCGATATCGACATCCGCATCGCCGCGATTGAGTTTTTGCAAATACTGCATCCCATCGATCACGCGGCCGAACGC
>DASZML010000323.1:0-18377 GCA_035551875.1 Rhizomicrobium sp. | reverse complement strand
TCCACCGTGCGCGCCATGTCCTTGCAGACGAGCGCCAAATGATTGATACCGCCGAACTCGAATTCCTTATTCTTGGGCCGCGGCATTGTGATCTCCCATTCGCTTCTCGGCAGTGTAACATGCGCCGACAGTGTGCCAATGAGGGGAAAATGCGCCGCGTTTTGTTTGCTTTAGCTCTGTTGCTTGCTGCAGCGCCGGCCTATGCCGACGGTGTTTCCGACACAACCACGATTTACGACCATGTCGCTGTGATCGACGGGACCGGCGCCGCGCCGCTTTCGGATCGCGCGATCGTGACAGTGCAAGGTCGGATTGTCGCCATCGTCTCTTCACGGAACTGGCGGTCGGCCTTGAAGGACGCCGATCTGGGCAAAGCGCATGTCGAAGATATGCACGGCGATTTCGCGCTGCCGGGCCTGATCGACACACATGTCCATCTCGCCACCGATCCTGATCCTGTCTTCGAGCGCGCCGAGCTGCGCCGCTTCATCTATAGTGGCGTGACGACAGTGCGCGATATGGCAGGCGATACCCGTGTGCTCGCGGATTTGTCGCGATCCGCGCTGCTGAATGAAATCGCCGCGCCGGACATTTACTACGCCGCACTGATGGCCGGTCCGCAATTCTTTCACGACCCCCGTACGGTCGCATCGGCCAAAGGCGGCATACCGGGACAAGTGCCGTGGATGCGCGCGATCACGCACGACACGGATCTGACAATCGCCGTCGCAGAAGCGCATGGGACAGGCGCGACCGCGCTGAAAATTTATGCCGACCTTCCACCCGAGCTGGTGAAAGCGATCACGGCCGAGGCGCATCGGCAGCACATGCTGGTGTGGGCGCATGCCGCGGTGTTTCCGTCGACGCCAATGGACGATGTTGATGCCGGCGTGGATGTGATGAGCCATTCCTGCATGCTCGCCTATCAACCGGGCCCGATGCCGCCGGAGTATCACAACCGCGCGCCGGTAAACGACTCGCTGTTTGCGAAAGACATCACTGCTCTCGATCCGCTGTTTGAAGCGATGAAGGCACATCACACGATCCTGGATGCGACCAATTACGTCTACAAAGTCATGTGGCTCGTGCCGAACGCGCAGCCCGCGCCCTATTGTCACGAAGATCTGGCAGAACGCATCACGGCGGCGGCGCACAAGGCCGGCGTCGAAGTCTCCACCGGAACCGATGCCGACAGCGATTGGGATAAGCCATTCCCATCGGTGTTCGATGAGATCGGATTGCTCGTTCACAAATCCGGCTTCACGCCTATGGAGGCGATTCACGCGGCGACCTTGGTCGGCGCGGAAGCCGTCGGCCAAGCGGATCAGATCGGAACTCTGGCGCCCGGCAAGCGCGCCAATATTGTTTTCGTGAAGAAAAATCCACTGGTGGATATCGAAAATCTTCACAGCATCGATGTTACGGTGAAAGGAAACGAACTGTTTCGTAGATCGGACTATCAACCGATCACCAAGGACGAAGCCAAGAACGAGCTCGGCGATCCATAGCCCCGCGCTAGAGTTGAAAACCCGATGTTGCCGCCGATGAATGAGAGAGCTTTTGCAAAATCAGCCCGATAGCCGCACCAAAAGCAACGCAGACTTCGCCGGCGGCTATGGGAAGAGATTTCTGCGACAGAACTTTCCGGCGCTCTACGACGCACTTGTCAGGCTCAGAAGAGCGCGCCCGGTGCGTCTGGTGGAAGGCGCAGGCAACAGGCTCGCGGCCAAGCGCATCGTCGAATCCGGGAAATCCTTCGATGTCGATGTCTGCGAACGCAACGGATTTGGCGCCAGTCTGAGCGGCGTTGTGACGATGCATCATTTTTTTCGCGATGCTCCGGGATTGCGAAAAGTCGTGGTGTCCAATCCCCTATATCTTTCGCGAGTTGGCGGAGATGTTCTCGACCAATATTTCGAGAGAAAATCGGTCAAAACATCTGGCGCCATCGACGCCGTGATACCCTTTCGCAATGACTACGATCTCTCCACAGAACGGCCGGACCAGGGCCTTTCAATTCGCGGCGCGGGGGAGATCTTCCGCCAAAACTATACGATCAAGCAAGAATTTCTGGATCAGGCCGCGAAGTTCTTCTCGCATAATCTATCGAAGCCGGTGGGTGTGCATTTTCGCGGCAGCGACAAACGGTTCGAAGCCGAATTGGTGTCCTGGGATCGCATCCGCAGATCCGTCGATGCTTGCATGGACGAATTCGGTAGCAACAGCATTTTTGTTGCAACGGATGAACCTGCGTTTTTGAGTTTCATGCTCGAACGATATGGCTCGCAGCGGGTCCGCTCGCTGGATTGCGAATTCCAGGCCGCTGGAAATTTGCCCGCACATTTCCTGTCGGGAGACGGCTTCAAAAAAGGACAGGAGGCGCTTCTGACAATTCTGCTCTTGTCGATGTGCGAAGTGTGCGTGCGCGGAGCCTCTCACTTGAGCGCATGGGCGAAGATTCTAAATCCCGACCTTCCGATCGTCATGTTGGGCAAACCGTTTCAACACGTCTACGGATTTCCCGACAAAGAGATTTTCGAAGAATTCATGCAAGGGCCGTTGACGCACTTGGCTGGACCGCGCTGACCTCCGCGAAATCCATCAAAGGATGATTGCCCGTTGCTGTTCGACGGGATCGGTGAATAGCCGCTATCATCGCGCAGCTGGGGGAGAGATTCGCATGGCATTCTGGAACCGCCGCAAGCCGGTCGATGCGCTAAACGCTGTTGAAAGCGCACATCGGCTTCGCCCGACGCTAAGCTGGTGGCATCTGGTGGCAATGGGTGTCGGCGCCATCGTCGGCACCGGCATCTATACATTGACCGGCATTGGCGCGGGTCTCGCAGGGCCGGCAGTTATTCTGTCGTTCGCATTGTGCGGCGTGATCTGCGCATGCGCTGCGCTTTGCTATGCCGAGATGGCGACGATCATCCCCGCTGCCGGTAGCGCTTATACCTACTCCTATACCGTGCTCGGCGAATTGCTCGCGTGGATCGTCGGTTGGAGCCTTATCCTCGAATACACAGTCGGTGCTGCGGCGGTGGCGGTCGGCTGGTCGGCGCACTTCGCGGAGTTCATCCATGCAATTGGATGGAACGCGCCGGATGCGCTTCTGCACGGCACATTCGCCGGGGGGCTTGTAAACCTGCCTGCTATCATTATCGCGGCTGTTGTTGCGGCTCTGCTCATCATCGGCACGCGCGAGAGCGCAACAGTGAATATCGTGCTGGTCTTGATAAAACTCGCGGCGCTCCTGTTGTTCGTGATCCTCGCCGGGCAAGCCTTCGATCCTGCGAAATTCCATCCGTTCGCGCCGTATGGCTTTTCCGCGCATGTCGATGCGGATGGCGTGAAGCGAGGTGTGCTCGCCGCAGCGGCGCTTGTGTTCTTCGCGTTCTACGGATTCGACGCCGTGTCCACGGCCTCGGAAGAAACGAAAAATCCTGGCCGCGATCTCAAGATCGGCATCATCGGATCGATGGCGGTGTGCACCTTGATCTACATGCTGGTAGCGGCCGCCGCGCTTGGCGCCTCGCACTATTTCGCCTTTTCGAAAGATGGCGCGCCTCTGGTCTTCATTCTGAACAGCTTGAATCACGGTTTTGCGGCGCAGCTCGTAGCGAGCGCGGCTATCGTAGCGCTGCCGACCGTCATCCTTGTACTTATGTACGGCCAAAGCCGCATCTTTTTCGTGATGGCACGCGATGGTTTGCTGCCGCAATCGCTCGCGACCGTCCATCGCACGCGTGGCACACCGGTTCTGATGACGGTTGTCTCCGCGATCGCCGTTGCCGGAATCGCGGCCACCTTGTCGCTCGACCGCATCGCGCTGCTTGCGAACGCAGGAACATTATTCGCGTTCGCCGCCGTTGCACTTTCCATGCTGGTGCTGCGGGTGCGCGATCCCAATCTGCCGCGGCTGTTCCGTGTCCCGATGCCCTGGATCATCGGCCCCGTCTGCATTGCGGGCTGTCTCTATCTGTTTGTTAACGGTCTGCCCAGTTTCACACAGGGATGGTTTGTGATCTGGAACGGCGCAGGGCTGGTTGTTTATCTGGCGTACAGCATGAGAGCCAGCAAACTCGCCGCGTCCAAGCAAAGCTGAAGGGCCGTTCAGCCGGGATTCGTTACCACCACACGTCGCATTGTAACCACTGGTTAAGCCGCATGGCGTACCTTGCCCTCAGGGAAAGTGCGCCTATGTCCGATCGCATACACAACGTCAGCAACGAGATCAATCCGGCGACGCTGGAGCACCAGACGCTCGCGTTCCTGATGAATTATTGGAACGCGAAACGCGGCAATCGTGCGATGCCTTCGCGCGCCGATATTCGCGCGTCCGACCTCAAGGAACATCTTGGCTGGGTGATGATTGTGGAAGTGCTGCCGCAGATGGCCGACTTCCGCTACCGGCTCATTGGCACACTCGTCACACAATATTTTCTAAGCGATGGCACAGGTAAGACCGTCACGGAAATCTATGCGAAGGATAATCCGCTGGCCGGAAAAGGGATCACGGCGATCTTCCGCAAATGCGCGCGCGACAAGTGCGTCTTGCGCGCGTTCGGCGAAGCTGGTTGGATCGGCGAAGGCTTCGAGCAATTCGATTGCCTCACGCTTCCGCTCTCCGACGATGGAGATACTGTGAACATGCTGTTGCATGCGTTCGTCTTCGACCGGCCCAGCGTCTTGATGGCGCGCGAAGTTGCCCGCGCAAACGGCGGCAAGCTTCTGGTGGTTCCCAAACCGGCTGCCTGAATTCGCCCACACTTGCGGCGCTATGTGACTCTCGCTAGCTCTTTAGCGGGGGAGATACGCCATGACCGATACGTCCGTTGTTGCGGCGCACAAGAACCGCATGGGGCTCGTCGTCGTTGCCTCCTCTGCCGGCACGGTGTTCGAGTGGTACGACTTCTTTATTTACGGTTCCGTCGCACCGATCATCGCCAAGCATTTCTTCGCCAGCGCGGGCGAAGCACAAGGTTACATCCTCACGCTTCTGACGTTCGCCGCCGGATTTTTCGCCCGGCCGTTTGGCGCGATCTTCTTTGGCCGTCTTGGCGATCGCACCGGCCGCAAACGGACATTCCTGATCACGATCACGGTGATGGGACTTGCGACGTTCGTTGCGGGTCTTCTGCCCGACGCAAATAAGATCGGTCTCGCAGCGCCGTGGCTCCTCGTGGGTCTGCGCGTGCTGCAGGGATTTGCGATCGGCGGGGAGTATGGCGGCGCGGCAATCTATGTCGCCGAGCACGCGCCGGCGGGCAAACGCGGTGCGTCCACCGGATGGATTCAGCTGTCCGCCTCTATTGGGTTGATCCTGGCGCTGGGCATTATCCTCATCGTGCAACAAGCGGTCGGCGAAAGCGCGTTCGCGGCTTGGGGTTGGCGGGTGC
Source organism: Rhizomicrobium sp. (assembly GCA_035551875.1). GTDB lineage: Bacteria > Pseudomonadota > Alphaproteobacteria > Micropepsales > Micropepsaceae > Rhizomicrobium. The sequence continues at coordinate 12,978 of DASZML010000323.1, read as the reverse complement.
CATTTCTGCTCTCAGCCGTTCTGCTCGTCATCTCGCTGTGGATCCGCTTGAAGCTGGATGAATCGCCGCTGTTTCGAAAAATCGTCAAGGAGGGCCGGATATCGAAAGCCCCGTTGCGAGATACGTTCACCAGCGGCGCCAATCTCAAGACGATCTTCATCGTGCTCATCGGCATTCTGACGGGACAAGGCGTGGTCTGGTATCTCGCGCAATTCTACACGCTGTTCTTCCTCCAGCACGTTCTGAAGCTCGATCTGGCCGACGCCAACACGCTTGTGATGACAGTCACCGTCATCACATTACCGTTCTATGCATTCCTGGCATGGTTGTCGGACCGGATTGGCCGCAAGCCGGTGATGCTGGCCGGATTGTTGGTTGCAACACTCGCAGTGTTTCCCGTTTTCCATATGTTGACCGAAGCGGTGAATCCCGCGCTCGCTTCCGCGGCTACAAAATCGCCCGTGACGGTAATCGCTGTGCCCGCCGAGTGTTCGGTGCAGTTCGATCTGATCGGAAAGACGCAATATGTCCGCTCCTGCGATATTGCGAAGAGCGGTTTAACGAGCGCCGGAATTCCCTATCGCAATGAAGCGGCAAGTGAAGGCTTTGCCCACGTGAAGATCGGCGCGGAAGATGTGGCGAGTCCCGATGGCCGCATGATGAGCTCGGCCGATCTAGCGGCTGCAAAAAAAGACTTCGATGTCCGGCTCAAAAAAGCACTCGTGGATGCGGGATATCCCGACAAGGCCGATCCGAAGGCCGTTCAAAAAACGCGCGCGTTGGTCCTGTTGTTGATCCTGGGCCTCGCAGCCGCCGCGCTCTATGCGCCGCAAGCCGCGGCACTCGTCGAGCTGTTTCCGACGAACATCCGCTACACGGCGTTATCGGTCCCGTATCATGTCGGTGTGGGTTGGTTCGGCGGTTTTCTGCCCGCAACGGCATTCGCGATCGTGGCTGCGACCGGCAACATCTACGCGGGACTTTGGTATCCCACGATCGTTGCCGGCGTCGGCTTTGTCGTGTCGTTGCTGTTCTTGCCGGAAACCTACAAGCGCGAAATCGCGTAGATCACTTCACGTCGACCGGCACGCCGGGTTCGCGCTTGGACGGATGAATGACGAGTGACGATTTCACGCTCGCGACATTCTTCGCCGCCGTCAGCGTATCGGTGATGAACGACTGGAAGGACGACAAATCCTTCGCCACGCATTTGAGCAGGAAATCCACTTCGCCGGAGAGCATGTAGCACTCGCGCACTTGCGGCCAGGATCGCACCTGTTCTTCGAAACGCTTCAGATCGGCATCGGCCTGACTGGCGAGGCCGACAAACACGAACGCCGAAACCTCGTAACCGAGCAGTTTGCCGTCGAGATCGGCGTGATAGCCTTTGATGTATCCGGCCTTCTCCAGCGCGCGCATCCGGCGCAAGCATGGCGGCGCGGTGATCTTGGCCCGCTTGGAAAGCTCAACATTGGTGATGCGGCCGTCGGCCTGGAGTTCGGAAAGAATGCGAAGATCTATGGAGTCCAGGCTATGATGGTCCATTGTGGAGCTTGCTTGGTTTAAGCGGCGGCGGAGTATCCTCCGGCGACGGCGCCCGAGCAATAATATTTCCGAAATTTGTAAGATCGTGTCCGCAACGCAAAGCTGCGAGGTTATCCTATAATATTTCCAATGCCTTAGCGCGAACGGCAGCAGCCGCTTGCGCGGTTTCGTTGCCGGCGGCACGCCGCTCAAACTCGGTGAGACTTCCCTCAAACGGCTTTGTGAGGCCCGCATTCAGCATCGTGCTGTGAAACGCATCGAACTTCCGCGACCGCCCGGGAAGGTGAAAAACGTAAACCGGTTTTTCCGTCGATACTGCTTCAGAAATCATGTTCACCGAGTCATTCGTGGCGACAACGAAACTCGATAGGCCGAGAATTCCGAAGTACGGATTGTTGCCCTCACCGTCCCAGATAAAGTGCGGAGTAGCCGCCAACGCTTCTTCGAGCCGCGCGACATACGCAGCGCCGGTCCGCCGCGATGGCGTAATGAGAAGACTTCCGCCGGTTTGCTTTACAGCCTGCATGAGACGTTCGGACAGAACATCGATCTGCGCTGCATCCATCGTGTAGACGCCGTTGCTACCGCCTATCAACACGCCAATGTATGGTTCAGGCAGATGACGCACTTGCGGCAACAACTGCGCGGCACCTTCATCCAACTTTGTTTGCGTTAGACGATGCAAGCCACCGCGCGTGGCGACGACGTTGTCTCCTCTCACCCGGTCATGCGCCGGCGCGATCACGAGATCGAAATGCTTTGCGGAAATTCCGGGGCTTTGCACGAAGACGATCATCGTGCGGTGGCCCTCGCGACGGCTGCGTTTGCGCACATAAAGTGCCGCCGCGATGCTCAACCGCCCGGAGGCGATCAACAGATCAGGCCAAGGTGGTTCAAGCGGATCGCTGTCGGGCGCGAACGCATAAGCATGCCCGAACCGAAAAAACGGTGAGAGCCTTCGCCACGGCATTCGCATGCGCACGCGCTTGATCACAGGATCGAGCCCAAGCGCTTCGGCCAGACCGACGCATTGGTTCACCGAACCGACACGACCGTCGGTCACGACCCAACACGAACGGATAGGACCTGAAGTCATGATGTCGGGCACAAGGAATCGACGCCGCTGATGATAGGTGTCAAAGCGCCAAGCCGCTAATGCTTCGCGTGGCCGAACAAGCGCTTCATGAATGCGCTGAAACGATGGCGCGTGCGCTCGCGGCGCACGACGCCCTCATCCCTCACCCAGTTGACCTGGATCACGCGGCGCGGGCCTTCGAAGGGCTCGAAACCATGCCAGGCGTTTTCATCGTTCCGGAACATGAGAAGCGTGCCGCGATCCGGCGGCACTTCGGCGATGTAATCCTGCAGATTGTCCGGCGAGCGCAGCAGCCGCAGCCGGCCCGTCCCAGTTTCCCACTCCTGATTCATATAGAGCAGGATCGTAACCAGTTTGGTTCTGCTGTCGGTATGGATCTGCCCGTCAACGGCTTTGCTGATACCACGCACCGTGACCATCGTCGGGCGATCCGATAGGTCGACGCCGAGTTTGTTTTCGACAAGCGCGGCCATCTCCGAACCGGTCAACGCATCGATGAGATCAGAAAAGTTCTGACCGTATTTCACCGAAGCCAGCGGGAAACTTCCCGGATGGCTGATCAGTGGATAATCAGCATCGATTCCAGTCTGCGCATCCGAACGCACAAACCCCGGAACGATCAGATATGGAAACGGCTCGACTTGCGCAGCGCGGGAACGCGCGGAATCGAAATCCAGAACGGCGTTCGCGGCAACCATCACGCAGCAGACTGAAACGGATTGAGCTTCTTCAGGAACAGCGACAGCCGTCCGCGGCGGGCTTTGCGCTCAACATCGGCTTGGCTGCGGACATAGGCCATCTGCACCACGCGGCGCTCACCGGCGAATGGCGGATGGCCATGCCAGGAATTGTCCGAGCGCTTGAAAGCGATGAGCGTTCCGAAAATCGGCGGCGCTTCGCATGCGAAGTCGTCCATCTTCTCCGGGCCGTTCAAAACGCGGAAGCAGCCTTCGCCGGAGTCGCCCCAATCTTCATTCAAGTAGATAAGTGCGGTCGCGATCTTCGCTTCGCCGTCATTGTGGATACGGCCATCCTTGGACGCGGACCATTTGCGCACGGTGATCAGCCGCGGCTTGTCTTTCAGTTCGATGCCGAGTTTTTCCCCAAGGATTTCGGCGAACGCGTCGCTGCTCATGTCGTCGATCAGCTTGGCAAACGCGCCTTCGACTTTCATCTCCGAAAGCGGGAAAAATCCAGCGCGTGAAATATCGGGAAAATCCTGCCGCAGATCTTTGCGCGCATCGTCCGGCACGATCGCTTCCGCGAGCACATGCGAATATGGCGTATGCCGGCCCGGCACCGATTGCATCTTCTCGAAATTCAGAATGGAACCCATCGGAGCACCCTTTCAAACGCCGATATAAGCCCTGCCGCGGGGGCCGAAAAGGGAAATACGATTCGGCACACGTACGGCCGGCAGAAAGCTGGGTTAATTTCGATTCGGGCGAGACGAATCGTGGATGCCGAGCATCGATTTCGTGCGCAAAATGACGCGCTGTGCGCAATAGCGCTTGCTGCGCAAATCACACAGCAAAAATGCGCCATTAGCAGCACCGAAATCGCCTTGACCTTTCATGCCCTGCTTACGATATGAGGCGCGTGGGGTTGTGAGGCTGATTCCGGCCAGCCGGGGCATTCCCGTTTTCTGTGGGAGCGCCATGCCCGACGTCCATTCCAAGGTCATTATTCTGGGTAGCGGTCCTGCGGGCGCGACGGCGGCGATCTATGCCGCGCGCGCGATGCTGGAGCCGGTGATGATCGCCGGCATTCAGCCCGGCGGCCAACTCACCATCACCACGGACGTCGAGAATTATCCCGGCTTCGCCGACGCGATTCAGGGGCCGTGGCTCATGGAGCAGATGCAAGCACAAGCCGCGCATGTCGGCACCAGACTCATCCAGGACATCATCGCGAGCGCGGATTTGTCGAAGCGTCCGTTCGTGCTGACCGGCGACTCCGGTGATCGCTATCTCGCCGACACCATCATTATCGCGACCGGTGCGAGTGCGAACTGGCTCGGTCTGCCAAGTGAAGAGACATACAAAGGCTTCGGCGTTTCGGCCTGCGCGACCTGCGACGGCTTTTTCTATCGCGGCAAGAATGTCGCCGTCGTCGGCGGCGGCAATACCGCAGCGGAAGAATCGCTGTTCCTGACCAATTTCGCGGACAAGGTAACGCTGATCCACCGCCGCCCGACACTGCGTGCCGACAAGACGAACCAAGCGCGTCTCGCCGCCAATCCGAAAATCGAAATAATTTATGATTCGGTTGTCGATGAAGTTGTCGGTAGTGACAACCCGCGCGGCGTGAACGCAATCAAGGTTCGCAACATGTCGAGCGGCGCTGCGAAAGATATCGCAGTGGATGGGCTGTTCATTGCCATCGGCCACTCGCCGGCGACGGAACTGTTCCGCACGCAGATCGAGATGGATGATGACGGTTACATCAAGACCGCGCCGGATTCGACGCGCACGAACGTGCCCGGCGTTTTCGCGGCGGGCGATGTGAAGGACAAAGTGTTCCGGCAGGCCGTGACGGCTGCGGGAATGGGTTGCATGGCGGCGCTGGAAGCGGAGAGGTTTCTCGCAGGCGGACACTAATGCAGCGTTGAAGCGCCTGGAGGGGCGCGACAATGGATTGGGACAAGTTGCGTATCTTTCACGCCGTGGCCTCGGCCGGCAGTTTCACCCATGCCGGACAGATGCTGACGCTCAGCCAGTCCGCCGTTAGCCGCCAGATCAGCGCGCTCGAAGACGAGATCACCACGCCGCTCTTTCAGCGCCACGCGCGCGGCCTGACGCTCACCGATGAAGGCGAGTTGTTATTTCTCGCCGTGAGCGACGTGCTTTCGCGCCTCGGTCAAGCCGAAGAAGCGCTGAAGAACGCGCAAGCCTCGCCCCGCGGCTCCTTGAAAGTCACGACAAGTCACGGTCTGGGCACCTATTGGGTTCTGCCGCGCATCGAATCGTTTCTGCAGGAATTTCCCGAACTGCAAGTCCATCTCGTGTTTGAAGATGCCGAGCTCGATCTGGCGCAGCGCGAGGCTGACATTGCCATCCGCATGCGCGCGCCGGTGCAGGCCGATCTCATCCAGCGCAAGCTGTTCACGATCCACTACCACCTCTATGCGGATAAGAAATATCTCGCGAAGGCGGGCACGCCGCAGAACTTCGCCGATCTGACGAAGCACACGCTTGTCGCGTATGGCGAAACCGCCGCCCCGGAAATCCGCGATGTGAACTGGCTGATCGACGCGGTGCGGAAAATCTCGCCGGACGGCTATCGCGCGCTGCGCATCAACAATCTCACCGGCATCCTGCATGCGACGGAAGCGGCCGTCGGCATCGCGGCGTTGCCGGACTACATCGCCGTCGACCGGCCCGATCTTGTGCGCGTGTTGCCCGACACCGAAGGCCCGGCATTCGACGTGCATCTGGTTTATTGCGATGCGCTGCGCCAATCCAAACGAGTCGCGGCATTCCGCGATTTTCTGGTGAAGGCCGCAAAAGAGTGGAAATATTAGACGTCTTGAAACGCCGCGCGCACGACACCAAATAAGATACAGCCGCCGAACGTCCCCCCACGTAGGTGGCGCGGGAGAAATCCCATCGGCTTCGCGGCCTTTCCCCTTAGGACAGCGAAGCCAACTGCACTGACCGCCGGAGCAGAAATGCTCCGGCGGTTTTTTGTTCAGATCGTTGGCGCGACTGGGTATGGTCGCTGCCGGAACGATAAAAAGTGCTGGCCGATGGATCTCAATAATCTCCGCGAGACATCCAATTTCGACGACCGCCGCGGTGAAGGTGGCGGGTTCGGCGGCGGCGCGGGCTGGGGCGGCGGCTTCGGCGGATTTCCGGTAGGGCTGCCCATTCGCGGCGGCGGGCTCGGCATTGTCGGTTTCATCATTCTGTTTCTGCTGTTCGGCAATGGCGGCGGCGGATTGCTGAACAGCGTGATGAGCGGTGGCGGCGGGCAGACCGAACAGGTCGCGCAAGGTCCGGACAATCATTCGAACGACTCGCAGCTCGATTTCGCGCGCAAGATTGTCGGCTCTGCGGAAGATGTCTGGACGCCGATCCTGAACGCGCGCGGCATCACCTTCACGCCGGCGGTCATCACCTTCTACACATCCGAAACGCCGACGGGTTGCGGCGAAGGCCAATCATCGGCCGGTCCGTTCTATTGCCCGAACGATCAGCGGATCTATCTCGATCTGTCGTTCTTCAACCAACTCGCGAGTCAGTTCGGCGCGCCGGGTCAATTCGCGCAGGCGTATGTGATCGCGCACGAGTTCGGCCATCACATCCAGTATTTGCTCGGCACGATGGACAAAGAGAAAGACGCATTGCAGGGCAGCGATGCGAAAGGTCCGACGGGCGCATCCGTGCGCCTTGAATTGCAGGCCGATTGCTACGCCGGTGTGTGGGCGTATCAGGCAAACCAGAAATTCGACATTCTGCAGAACGGCGATGTCGAAGGCGGATTGAAAGCGGCAAGCGCTGTCGGCGACGACACGTTGGAAAAGCAATCCCAAGGTTATGTCGTGCCGGACTCGTTCACGCACGGCACCAGCGCGCAACGCATGCGCTGGTTTGGGCGCGGCTTCGCCCACGGCAACATGGACGAATGCGATACGTTCGGCGCGAGCGAGCTTTAACTCACGCCGCCGCTTTGTGCGTCGCCACGACCTGATCGGCGAGTTTGCCGTTGAGTTCGGCGAGATGATCGAACGCCATCTCGAACGTGCCGACGCCTTGGGTGAGCGAGCGCAGATCGATAATGAGGTTGTGCAGCTCCGATAGCGGCATCTGCGCCTCCACCGTGTCCCAATTTTTCCAGCCGTCGCGCGCGTCGTAACCCATGAGCTGACCGCGGCGTCCGCTCACCACCTGGTTGGCTTTGGATGTCGCGTCGTTCGGCACATGCACCTTCACGCGCATGATCGGTTCGAGAAGCACCGGCGTGCAGTTCGGCATGCCTTCCGTCATCGCGATGCGCGCGGCGGTCTGGAACGCAGCATCGGACGAGTCGACGCTGTGATACGAACCGTCGAACAGCGCGACGCCGACATCCACCACCGGAAAGCCGAGCGGTCCGTGCTTCAGATATTCGACGACGCCCTTCTCCACCGACGGGATGAAGTTGCGCGGCACGACGCCGCCCTTGATCTGATCCTCGAACGCGAAGCCGGTTCCGCGCGGCAGCGGTTTGATCTCAATATGCACGTCGCCGAACTGACCGTGACCGCCGGATTGCCGCTTGTGGCGGCCGTGCTGCTTTGTCGTTTTCTTGATCGTCTCTTTGTAGGGCACGCGCGGCTGGTGCGCGCTGATCTTGAGGCCGTATTTGCTCGCCAGTTTTTCGACGGCGACTTTGAGATGAATCTCACCCTGCCCGGCCAATGCCATCTGCTGCAGTTCGGCGTTCTGTTCGAAATGCAGTGACCGATCTTCTTCCTGCAGTTTGTGGATCGCTGCGGTGAGCTTCACTTCGTCCTTGCGGTCTGTGGTTTCGATGGCAAAGCCATAGACGACCGGCAATTCCTCGATGGCGACCTTCGGCAATGCGATCCTAGCGCTGGCAAGCGTTTCACCGGTTTGCACGCCTTCCAGCCGCCCCAGCGCAACCGTGTCGCCCGCTTTCGCCTCACCGAGTTTGGATTGATCGAAGCCTTTCAGCGCGAACATGCCGCCGATACGCGCGTCGCCACCGTCATTTCGATATAACGCTGCGCCGTCCTTTAGAGAACCGCGCATCACGCGCGCGACGCTGAGCTTGCCGTGCGCGCCATTATAGGTCTTGAGGATCTGCACGATGGTTTCGCCGCCGTCTTTCAAGCCCAAGCGTTTCGCTGCCGCCGCGACATCGGGCACCTCATGGCGCAACGCTTTGAGCAAGCGGCGAATACCGTTGTCGCCATCGGCCGAACCAAACATTGCCGGCACGACGAGACCTTCCGACAATTCCTTCGTCAGATCGGCGAACACTTCATCGCGGGGCGGCTCGACGTCCGATAGCAGCTCTTCCATCAGATGCTCGTCATAGTCCGCGAGCTTTTCGAGCATCGAGTAGCGCGCCTGCTTCTCCTGCTCCCGCATCGCGTCGGCAAGACCCACGACTTTGCTCTCGGCATGGGGTGCGTAAACGAAGGCGCGTTCCAGCGCGAGATCGACAAAGCCTTTCACAGCACCACTTTCGAGAATCGGTATCTGGCGCATCAGCAACGGCTTGCTGCTGACGTCCTGAAGCGCCGTCAGCAAGTCCTGAATGTTCCCGCTCGCCTTATCGATCTTGTTGACGAACAGGAAATGCGGAATGCTCAGATCGCCCAGCCGCTTCAGATAAGGCTGCAACATTTGCGCCTTCGCAGGATCGGGCTCGCAAACCACCACCGCGGCATCGATGCCGGGAAGAATGTCGAGCGTCTCCTGTAGAAATTCGATGGAGCCGGGGCAATCTAGAAAGGTGAAACTCTCTTCGAGATATTTCGTGGTGGCGATATTGGCTTCGACACTCATCTGCCGCGCGCGGGCTTCCGGCGATGAATCGCCGACGGTGTTTTTCTGCGCAATAGCGCCTTTGCGTTGAACGCCGCCGGTGATGGCGAGAATGGATTCGAGCAGCGTCGTTTTCCCGCTGCCGTATGGTCCCACCAGGGCCACTGCGCGTGGCCCATTTCCTCCGTTGGATTTTGGCATGATCGCCTCCACTACCCTGAAATCTCAGGGTACGAGGCGCGGCGGGCGTCTTCTTCCCAAGGCCTTGGGCGGCGTCACGCGCCCCGCTTGATCAGCAATGCTCGCGCCGAATCCGCTGGCTGACAAGGTCTTGACGCAAAGAAGCCCCGATCTGCAGAGCAACATTCACAGTTAGCAAAGCGTTGAGTTCCCGTGACCGAAATCCCGCCAGAAATACCGAAAACCGAACCGCCAAAACACTCGCGCCCCTGGGATCATCCCCATGCGGTGCGCGCGAGTCTTGTTGGCTATGGAATTCTCTTCGTGCTGATCGCGCTCAACTGGGCGGCGATTCACTTTGGGTTGATCAAGATTCCGCCCAACACCAATCCATGGGACACGCCGCGACTCGATGCGCGACCGGGATTGTTCGTGCATTTCCAGATGCAGAAATTGTTGCAAGACCGGACGATGTGCCGCGCCGCGCTCGATTCCGCGAACGGTCTTTCCTATACGCCGCAAGATGACAAACATCCCGACACAGGATGCGGTTTCGATAACGTCGTGCGCGCGGACAAGACTCCGATCGCATTTAACAATCCACCCATAACAACTTGTGCGCTGACCGCCGCGCTCTACTGGTGGCAACGCGACTTGCAAAAACTGGCGCGGCAGGAATTGCACACCACCATTGCGCGCATCGATCAGGAAGGCACTTACTCGTGCCGCAATGTGAATTCCGAAAAGAGCGGCCCGCGCAGCGAACACGCGACGGCCAACGCCATCGACATCGAAGGCTTCGAGACTGCCGATGGCCGGCGCATCATGGTCAAAGACGACTGGCTAAAGCCGACACCCGAAGGCCGCTTCCTGCGCTCGGCACACGATTCCGCGTGCAGCGTGTTCGGCGAAGTACTGGGGCCGGACTACAACGCACTCCACGCCGCGCATTTTCATCTCGACGAAGCCGCGTGGATGATCTGCCGGTAACGACTGGAAATACCAAAAATGAAAAAGGCCGCTCCCTCGGAGCGGCCTCGTTTCTATCTCTTGTATGGTCTCAGAAGCGGAAGTTCACACCGGCGATTGCCGTGTTCGCGGTCTGCGTTATCAGCACAACATCTTCGTTATAGCTGTATGTAGCGATCTTGCTGCCGAAGTCGTAATAATCATATTCGACGAAGCTGGACCAGTGTTCTGCGAATTGCCATTCCATGCCTGCACCGATGGTCCAGCCTGACCGGTCCTGATGCGCGCCGACTATGGGTCCTTCGTCATTCGAAAAATAATAATTGTTGGACACTTCGTCATGCGACCACGCAAAGCCGCCTTTGATGTAGAGCAGCGCATCCGCCTGCCATGGCGTCGCCCCAAGGCGCAACGTTGCACTGCCCAAATTCGTGATCTTCGCAGTGTCGCGATTAGGGCCGTCCACATCCGTATCGCCGTCTACACCATGTCCGCTCAGGCTCGCGAAATCGTCCAAGCCTTGAACGCCGACAACCCAATCGCTCGCGAATTGATAGTCGCACCCAGCCTGGCCGCCATATTCGCCGCCATGAACATTGATTTTAGAATCGAGATAACCTTGGTTTTCAGGGTGGCCACGGCTTTGATCCTGCCCCCATGCGTAACCACCATTCGCGCCGACATAGCAGCCGGTCCACAACGCGCCGGTATCCGCGTTGGCAATTGACGGCACGGCTGCAAAACACAGCGCCGCAACCGACATCGAAGCAAGTTTGAGAACTGAACGCATCTGGATTTTCCCCGTCGAACCGATCACGAAAGCGAGCGGCACATTAACCAAGAACCGGCCCACGATCCAGTTCTAGAGCGATGCAAAAAAACAACAATGCGCTCCACAGTGGCGTCCGAATGGCTGTGTCTAGATTCTTAACGAGCAAGAACCGATTGGATGCGACAGATCCTGACAGACCGAACAAAGCCAAGCGACGAACAACGGCAATGCTCAACGCATCACCTCCGCCCTTGTGGGGAGGTCGGAGAGCGAAGCGATCCGGGTGGGGGATGCGAAAACCGTTGAAGCCGGAAGTCATTGCTCGCGCGCGGCAATTGCGAAACGACCGGCCCGATATGGAGCGCTGCTCTGGTGGAAACTTCGTGCGTTCAACAGATTTGGGTATCACTTTCGCCGACAGGTACCCTTGAAGGGTTATTTTCTGGATTTCGCCGAAAACAAAGCGAAAGTGGTGATTGAACTCGATGGGGAACAGCATGGATGTTTCACCAATGCCGTTCACGACACTGTACGCGATAGCGTAATTTTCAACGAAGGTTTTGCCGTCCTGCGATTTTGGAACCGCGAAGTGCGAAGCAATCTGGACGGCGTCGTTGAAACAATTGTTCGGGCTGTGGATGGCCGGTCCCCACCCGAAGCACTGCGTGCTTCGACCTCCCCACAATGGGGAGGTGATTGTTCAAATCGAAAAGCGCGCGCTGAGCTGGAATTGCGTGCCGGATTGCTGGGCGCCGATGCCCTCTTCGAACCGCTCTTCGTGCACCGACGACTGCCAGATGCCTTCGCCGGTGAGGCGCAGCCAATCGCGCGGCATCCAGGTGAGCGCGGCTGTCAAAGCGCCACCATGTTCGCTCATCGGTGAATCGTAGCCGGCATCGGTGCGGAAGGTTTCGGCGCGCGCCGCGATGCGCCAATCGGCATCGATATCGTATGCGACGAGCGCATAGGCCGAACTGAAATTCGTGCGGAACGTGAAGATCACCGTGTCGCCGCGCATCGCTTGCGCGAGGATCGAGAAGGCACCGGCATGGGTTTCCCAACCCGCGCTCCAGAAGCGCGTGTGCCACGCATAGACTTCGTCATAGTCCTTGAACGGATCGGCTTCGTTGTCGTAACGATAGACGCTGAGCTTGCCGATGCCGCGGAACGATGCACCAAGCCCGGCATACCAGCCGACGCGATTGTCGATCTCCCAGAACAGCGGGGTGCGGCCGGGCGGCGTGCCACCGAACAACAGAACGGTCGCGTCGGGAATGCGGACTTTCTCGAACAACCCTGTCGGGCGATCGTCCAGCGACCAGCCGCGATCGGCGATCAACACGCCTGCGGGATCGTTGTAACCGAAGGCGGCAGCCGTCAGGCTGATGCTGCCGAACCCGGTTTGATACGCGACATTGGCTTCGCTGCCGATGGTGCGCAGTTCATCACCGATCCACGAGTCAATCGCCGATGGCGTGAGCGTGTAAGGGCTCGTCCAGCCGATGTCGGTGTTCTCCAGCGAGAACGGCGGAAAGAACGCGCCGGCTTTCGCCGACCAGCGCCAATCGCCATCCGATGACGGCGTGTACGACACATAGGCTTCGAGCGCGTCGACGCCGGAACGCGTTTTCGGATCGGCGCGCACGCTGGCCACAACATGGAAGCCATCATCGAAATTCAAACGCGCTTCCGCGAAGGCTTCGGCAAAGCGAAAATTCGGATCGGGCTGCGACGCGCCGTAGCGAAAGAGACCGAGTCCGCCATCGAGCCAACCCTTCTCGTCCTGATCCGGCGAGACGATGCGAAAGTCCGCGTAACCGTGCAGCGAAAAATCATCCGCACGCGCAGTCGCCGTCACGGCGAGCGCAATTCCCGTCAGTAGCAAAAAAACCATCGGGCGCATTGGGTCATTTTGCGCG
>DASZML010000322.1:0-9440 GCA_035551875.1 Rhizomicrobium sp. | reverse complement strand
GAGCTGGCTGCCCAGAAATTCCTGATGGTCGAGGCCGACCGGCGTGATGATCGTCATGGCAGGCTTCGCGATCACATTCGTCGCGTCGTATTTGCCGCCAAGTCCGACTTCGAGAACGAGCGCATCGGCGGGATGACGCGAGAACGCAAGGAACGCGGCAGCGGTCGTGATCTCGAAGAAAGTGATCGGCGCACCATCATTCGCGCGATCGCAATCGTCGAGCGTGGCGGCGAGTTCGTCTTCGGAAATGATCTTGCCCGCGACGCGGATGCGCTCGTGGAAGTGAACGAGATGCGGCGAGGTATAGACGTGAACCTTCAGCCCTTGTGCTTCCAGCATCGCGCGGCTGAACGCACAGGTCGAACCCTTGCCGTTGGTTCCGGCGACGTGAATGACCGGCGGCAGTTTGTTTTCGGGATGGCCGAGCGCGGCAAGCAAGCGCTCGATCCGGTCCAGAACCAGATCGATCCGCTTGGGATGCAGTGTCAGCAGGCGCTCAAGGATGGTGTCACTGCGCGCGGCAGCAACACTCATGGAGTGGCTTCCTGTGCGGCAACAACCGGCGGCGTGTTTCGCACGCGCGGCCGCGGCTTCTTCATCAGCATGTGGAGAATGCTCGACAACGTGGCGCGCAGGTCATGGCGATGGGTGACCATATCCACCATGCCGTGGTCCTGCAGGAACTCGGCGCGCTGGAACCCTTCCGGCAATTTCTCGCGAATGGTCTGTTCGATCACGCGCTGGCCGCTGAAGCCGATGCGCGCGCCGGGTTCCGCAATCTGGATGTCGCCCAGCATGGCATACGACGCAGTGACGCCACCGAAGGTCGGATCGGTTAGTACAACGATATATGGGAGTCCGGCCTCATTCAGCATGTTCACGCCGATCGTCACGCGCGGCATCTGCATCAACGACAGGATGCCTTCCTGCATGCGCGCGCCGCCGGACGACACGAAGAGAATGAACGGTCGCTTCTCATTGACTGCCGCTTCCATTGACAGCACCAGCGCTTCGCCAACGCCGGGGCTGAGCGAGCCGCCGAGAAAATCGAAAGGCTGCACCGCGATCATCACCGGCATGCCATCGAGCGTGCCGCGCGCCGCCTGCAGCGCTTCCTGCCGGCCGGTCTTGGCGCGGACCGATTTCATTTCGTCGGTGTACTTCTTCTCGCCGCGGAATTTCAGCGGATCGGACGCGACAGTCGGCGACGGTAACTCTTCGAACATTCCGGCATCGAAGATAGCGGCGAAACGCTCCGGCGCACCGACGCGCATATGGTGTCCGCATTTTGGGCAGACGTTCTGCGCCGCATCGAGGTCGCGATGAAAAATCATCTCGCCGCAAGCCGAGCACTTCTTCCAGAGATTGTCCGGCGTCTCGGTCTTGGCGTTCATCAGCCCCTTGATGCGGGGCCTCACGAAATTGGAAATCCAGTTCATGCCCTATCCTACCACAGCATCGTTGCGGGCGGCATGCACAGAATCCGCAAGCGATTTGCAGAAACCGGCAACATCTTTAACGACTTCGTCCCGCTTGGCGCCATTTGCAGCAAGTTCCCCGATACGCGACACGATCGCCGAACCCACCACTGCGCCGTCGGCGATCCTTGCGATCTGCGCGGCCTGCTCCGGCGTCTTGATTCCAAAACCGACGGCGACCGGCAGATCGCTCGCTTTCTTGATGCGCGCGACCGCGGTGCGGACTTCCGCTTCGTCGAAAGACTTGGTCCCCGTCACGCCCGCGACCGACACATAATAGAGATAGCCGCTGGCGCCGTTCAGCACGCGTCCGAGACGCGCGTCATTCGTTGTCGGCGTCGCGAGGCGGACGATGTCGATGGCTTGCGCGTTGGCCGGTGTGCGCAGCACTTCGTCTTCTTCCGGCGGAAGATCAACGACGATCAAACCATCGACGCCCGCACTCGCCGCATCGCGCGCGAACTTCGCCGTGCCGTAGTGATGGATCGGATTGTAATAGCCCATCAGTACCAGCGGCGTTTTGCTGTCGGTCTTGCGGAAGCGGCGCACGAGTTCGAGCGTCTTGTGCATATCCTGCCCCGATTGCAGTGCGCGGAGCGACGATGCCTGCACAGCAGGACCATCCGCCATCGGATCGGAAAACGGCATGCCAAGTTCGATCAGGTCGGCACCGGCACCCGGCAACGCCGCGAGAATGGCTTCGGACGTTTCGAGATCCGGATCGCCCGCTGTCACAAACGGTACGAACGCGGCGCGTCTCTTCTTTCTCAGTTCGGCGAAGCGCTTGTCGATGCGGCTCATAGCTTCTCGCCCAAGGCAGCGGCGGCGGTAAACACATCCTTGTCGCCACGACCGGACAGCGTCATTACGATGACCTGGTCTTTATCCATTTGCGGTGCGATGCGCGCGATGTGGGCCAGCGCATGAGCCGACTCCAACGCCGGAATGATGCCTTCGGTGCGCGAGAGCATCGTGAAGGCATTCATGGCTTCTTTGTCGGTCGCGGAGAAATATTTCACACGTCCCTGATCGCGCAGCCACGAATGTTCCGGGCCGACGCCGGGATAATCGAGACCGGCGGAAATCGAATGGGCTTCGAGGATCTGCCCGTCTTTGTCCTGCAACAGGTACGAGCGCGCCCCATGCAGCACGCCCGGCGTGCCTTTGGTCAGCGTCGCGGCATGGCGCGGCGTGTTCAGGCCATCTCCCGCAGCTTCGACGCCGTGAATTTCGACCGACGCGTCATCAAGGAACGGATGGAATGTGCCGATCGCGTTCGATCCGCCGCCGACGCACGCCACAAGCAAATCTGGCAAGCGACCCTCGGTCTCCATCATCTGCTTTTTGATCTCATCGCCGATGACGCATTGAAAGTCGCGCACCATTTCCGGATAGGGATGCGGACCGGCGGCGGAACCGATTATGTAAAATGTATCGTGGACGTTCGCGACCCAATCGCGCAGCGCCTCGTTCATCGCATCTTTCAGCGTCTTCGAGCCACTGGTAACGGGACGGACTTCAGCGCCCAACAAGTTCATGCGGAACACATTCGGCTTCTGCCGCTCGATATCCACCGCGCCCATATAGACGACACAAGGCAAACCAAAACGGGCTGCAACCGTAGCCGTCGCTACGCCATGCTGGCCCGCACCTGTTTCCGCGATGATGCGCGTCTTGCCCATCCGCCTCGCGAGCAGGATCTGGCCAATGCAGTTGTTGATCTTGTGCGCGCCTGTGTGATTGAGGTCTTCGCGCTTCAGATAGACCTTCGCGCCACCGAGATGCCTGGTGAGGCTCTGCGCAAAATAAAGCGGATTGGGCCGGCCGACATAATTCTTCAACAAGCCGTTCAGCTCGGCGCGGAATTTCGGATCGTCTTTCGCTTCGCCGTACGCCTTCTCGAGATCCAGAACGAGCGGCAAAAGCGTTTCGGCAACGAAACGGCCACCGTAGGCACCGAAGTGGCCTTCCGGATCGGGACCAGCGCGCAGGGAATTGGGCAGAGAATTCATGACCGTTCGCTCGCAAATTGGGATGCGCGCGCCGCTTTCACAAATGCAGCGATCTTCTCGGCGCTCTTCACACCGGGCGATGTTTCGACACCGGACGAGACATCGACGATCTCTGCGCCGCTAATCGCAATCGCACGTGCGACGTTATCCGCATTCAATCCGCCTGCCAGAAACCACGGACGCAAAAATCTCTGGCCGTGCAAAAGCTGCCAGTCAAACGCAGCGCCATGGCCGCCTTCGCGCGTCGCATTCGCCGGTGCTTTTGCGTCGAACATCAGCATGTCGGCAACTTTCTCAAATGAATGGCCACCAGAAACATCGCCGGAATCGGCAACAGAAATGGCTTTGATAACGGCAATGCCGGTTCGCGCCTTGATAGCAGCGACACGATCAACGCTCTCGCGGCCGTGCAGTTGCAGAAAGTCTGGGCGAACCGCGGCGATGGCGCGATCGATGGCAGCATCATCCGCGTCGGACACCAGCGCCACGGTCCGAACGCGCCCGCGAACCTTTGCGGAAATCGACGCGGCCTGCTCGGCGGAGACACTACGAGGTGAGTTGGGATGAAAGACGAAGCCGATAAAATCCGCGCCGGCGCGCACCGCCGCGTCCGCGGATTCCACGCTGTTAATGCCGCAGATTTTGACCTGAATTGGCATGACGGCTTATCGGCATCCCGCCCCCCAAAATCAAGGATGGACTGACCCGATTTGCCCGCCGGCGCGTATTACGAAGATGAACATTCCCCTTTCTTATGAGAAACGGCTCCTGCAACTGGTTCTGCTTGTCGTTTCGCTCATCCCGCTTTCCGCTGGATTTATGGGTGTCTGGAAAGGCCCGGCGTTCTTTGACATCGCCGGCGCCCCGACCTCCGCGGACAGCCACATGCGCTATCTGTCAGGACTGCTGTTGGGCATTGGTTTGCTTGTTTGGTGGATCGTGCCACGCGTCGAACAGCGCAACGGTGTTTTCGCGACCATCACCGCCATCGTGTTTGTTGGCGGGTTGTCGCGGCTCTGGTCAGGGATCGAAGTCGGCCGGCCAGACGCAACAATGTCGGCGGCCTTGTTTATAGAGCTTGCGCTTACGCCCGCGCTTTATTTCTGGCACGTACGAATTGCTAGGAAGGCTGCGCGATCAAAGAGTCCGCTATCTTCCGCGCGGCCGCAGCCGGATCTGGAGCGCCCGTGACTGGCCGTCCGATGACGAGGATGTCCGCACCCGCTCGCATCGCATCGGCTGGTGTCATAACGCGGCGTTGATCCGCAAGGTCAGTGCCCGCCGGGCGGATACCGGGTACGACCGTCATAAAATCGCGACCGCAATGCGCGCGGATCATCGTTACTTCGTGCGCGCTGCAAACGACGCCATCAAGACCGGATCTCTTCGCCAGCACAGCGAGGCGCGCAACTTGATCGGATGCCGGCGACTTTTGTCCAACGGCAGTAAGCACGCTGTCGTCCATGCTGGTGAGAACCGTCACGCCGATGACTTTGATATTTGCATCGACAGTCCGCGCTGCTTCAGCGGCAGCGCGCATCATCTCCTCTCCACCCGATGTGTGGACATTGAATATCGCTGTGCCGAGATGCGCGAGAGCCTTCGAGGCGCCAGCCACGGTGTTTGGAATGTCATGGAATTTCACGTCGGCAAATACCGGCGTACCGGTCGCGACCACTGCGCGCACGGCATCAGGGCCTAGCGCTGTGATGAATTCCAAGCCGACCTTCAGGCCACCGACGTAAGGACGAACAGCCTTCGCGATATCGAGCGCGCGGGAAAGGTCGGGCGTGTCGAGAGCTACGAAGACCGGGTTTTTGAATCGATCGTGGGTCATCGAGAGGCGCTCTTAGGCCCTGCAACCCGCGCTCGCAAGCCTGGTGCGGATAGAGAAGAGTTACGAAAGCTACGGCGCCGCGTGGTGCGTATTCAGCCGTTCGCGCAATTCCTTGCCCGTGCGAAAAAACGGCGCGCGCTTCTCATCAACCGAGACCGGCTCGCCGGTGCGCGGATTGCGGCCCATGCGCGATGGACGGACTTTCACAGAGAAAGCACCAAAGCCGCGCAGTTCCACGCGATGGCCCTTTGCCAAGGCTTTCGTGATTTCATCAAGCATCGTCGTCACGATGCGCTCGACATCGCGATGATAGAGATGCGGATAACGCTGCGCGAGTTGCGCAACCAATTCAGATTTGATCATCCCCCGCCCCACGAAGTGTCGTGAAGACAAAACCAACAGACCTTGCCAACCCCGGCATTGTTAACCCTGTCATGGGGACGTCCCGCCGTCAATGCGAGTCAGGCGAAGCGTTTGAAGCGAAAGCGATTTTTTGGTCTTACGTGACTTAAAAGCTGTTACACCTCATGGGCCGGATTTAGCTTATTTTTGCAGCAAGTCCGCAGAGAAGCGCGAGTGTTTCCGGTAGGACCCAGCCGGAGGTCTCCACGACGCGTCCCTGGGTGGCGTCATCGGCCAGAACATCAGCCAATACCCGGCCTTTCAGGCGGCGATGGAGTTCGCTGGCGACGACCTGCGGCTCGAACACTTCCGCCTCGTTCAACACCTGCATTCCAAGCCGATTCGCAGCATCGGGATCGTTCAGCCGGGACAGGAGCTCACTGTAGCCGTGGTGCCGGAATTGGCCGCGAAAGAGTTTGGGCCCTTCGACCACCGCGCCACCAACGACACTCAGCCCAACTAGTCCGCCGAGCGCCGCCAAAAAGGGCCGGCGCGATACCTTGTCTTTGAGGCTCATGTGAACAAGCCTTTTAGATGGTTCGCGAGACGAAGCGTAAGCGCGACCAGGTTCATGGTCGGGTTCGATGCGCCATAGGTGGGGAAGACCGAACTTCCCGCGACATAGAGATTGCTGACGCCAAACACTTGCGAGTTGGGATCGACCACGCCGGTTTTGGGATCGCCACTCATGCGCGTCGTGCCCATGTGGTGATTGCCCCAATCCATCACGCTCAGCCATTCGTCGCGTGTTGCACGGTCCAGCCGGATCATCCCGATCCGGCTCTCTAACAGCTGCCGGCCCAATTCTTTCAGCGTTGCGCGATAGCTCTGATAGTCGGAATCCGCGAGCGTCATGTGCAATTGTAAGCGCGGCATGCCAAGCGCGTCGCGTTCGTTTGTCAGCGTGAACCGGCGGTCCGGATCGGGCGAAAGCTCGAAGCCACAGCCGACCGACAAAGCTTTCGCATTTGAAGCATCGACATTCATCGAAGAAGCGGTCGCCGCTATTGCCGCTTTGCCGAGGTCGTCGAGCGGCGCATTTCCTTCGATCGTCGCAAGAGAGTCGAGAATGCCTTTCGCCTTCTTGAACCCGTCCGTCGGAGCCAGAGTGGCGCGGAAGATCGTACCGGCCTTGTCTGTCTGATTGTTTTGATAGTACGGCGCGAGATTTCCGTCGAAGAGCACCAGCGTCGCGGTATCGCGCGGGATCGCATGATCGGCAAAATACCGTCCCACCAAATCGTTTCCGTTCCCGATACCAGCTGACATCACGTCATTCGATGCCAACAACATACGCGCATTCTCGATGCCGCCAGTCGCAAGCACAGTATATTTCGGCTTCACCGTGAAACTGCGACCGCTCAAAGTCGCGACTTTCAAGTGATCGACACTGTGCGCGTCATTTGACAGCGCGATGTTGGTGATATTCGCATGGAGCAACAGCGAAAGGTTCGGCTCGCGCTTGAGGTCGGCCTCGTATCGCTCGCCGAAATTCGTCGGCAATACAGAGCCACGCATTTTGCTGAACTGGAAGAAACTCGTGTAGACGCCCCCATCCCCCAGCTTTAGCGGTGCGCCGAACGTGTCGAACCACGCTTTACCTGTGTCATAAACGAGAGGCCCAGCTTCGACCCATGCCTGCGCATGCGGAAAATACGGTTCAATTTCCGAGCGCGGAAATGGCCAGCCGGAATGGGCGAGCCAAGGACGCGCATCGAAATCGCTGACATCGAGCGGGCGGCACCAGCCACCCCAATGGTTCGTGCTGCCACCCAAAAAGCGCATGCGCGAAGCATTTAACTTCAAATACGGAACACCAGTTTGGGTGCCAGCATAGAGCGCCTGTGTCTTGCTATCGAAAGCGCCACCACCGCTTTCCAACAGCAACACGCGCAGCGATTTGCGCGCAAGCGAAAGCGCCAGTGTGATCCCCGCCGCGCCTGCGCCGATGATCGCGATGTCGGTTTCGATGGTCGTGCCCGATGGAACGGTGCGGGCATCGGCGAACGCGCTCAAGAAATGCCTTTCGTGGAACTCGAATCCGCGCGCTCGTCGCGGGCTGGGAAGATTAGCTTGGATAGCTCCCAAGTGTCTAAAGCAGTTCCGGCGCGCCGACGAAGGAAAGTGTCGCGCGATGTCGCGCGCGGATTACGCGACAGAGGGCCTTCGCGAACATAGGCTGGTGGAGCCAAGCGGGATCGAACCGCTGACCTCCTGCATGCCATGCAGGCGCTCTCCCAGCTGAGCTATGGCCCCGTTCCAGACATCCCGGCCTGGGACCGGGACATATATATTACCGCTCGTCGTCCTTGATGTCGGCATCGACGATATCACTGACATCGTCGTTCTCGTCTTCTTCGTTCTGAAGGATACCAGCGTCGTCTTCTTCTTCGTCATCGAGATCTTCGTCTTCGATGTCTTCAATACCTTCGGCTTCGTCGGCGTCGACGACCGACATACCGGCGCCTTCAGCTTCTTCTTCGACGGTGGCGGACTCTTCTTCTTCGTCCTCATCGTCGTCGCTGCTGGCAGCGACCACGGGAGCTTCGGCTTCGGTCTCCTGAGCCTCTTCGGCTTCAACCTCCTCCGTCTCCTCGGCTTCGTCCTCATCATCCTCGTCGCGTTCGACGACGGCAACAGGAGCGGCAGGCTCAGGCGTGCGCGGACGGCGCTGCTTGTAGAGCGACTCCGGTTCAAAGCTGAACTCGCACTTTGGGCACTCGATCGGCCGTTTTTGCAGGTCGTAAAACCGCGCGCCGCATGATGGGCATACGCGCTTAATTCCTAGATCAGCCTTGACCAAAGTCTTGCTTCCCGCGTTCAGTCGGTTTCCGAAGGCCGGGTCGTTTGCCACTTCTCAGCCCCCCTGTCAAAGGCCAAAAAAGCATATGCCCGCCTCTCAAAATGCCCGTCCGCTCGCAGCGCGCCGGAGTGGCCCTCTGCGCGGAACTGCAACGGTTCCCGGCGACAAATCGATCTCCCATCGCGCCCTGATTCTCGGCGCTTTGACAGTCGGCGAAACGCGGATCACGGGCTTGCTGGAAGCAGAGGATGTCCTCAACACCGCAAAGGTTATGCGGCAGTTCGGTGCGCAAGTGACGCGCGACGGCGAAGGCGCGTGGCGTGTATGGGGAACGGGCGTTGGTGGATGGGGCAAGCCAGAAGGTGTTTTGGACTTCGGAAACTCCGGCACAGGATCGCGCCTTGTGATGGGTGCAATGGCGACGACGAATATCAGCGCCGTGTTCACCGGCGACCTGTCGCTTCAGAAACGTCCGATGAAGCGCGTGCTTAAACCGCTGGAGAAATTCGGCGCGACGTGGACAGGACGCGATGGCGGATTAATGCCGATCATGCTCAATGGCACCGACATGCCTCTTTGCATCGACTACGAAGTGAAAGTCGCTTCCGCGCAGGTGAAGTCGGCATTGATACTGGGTGCACTAGGGGCTGCGGGACGTTCGCGTATTGAGCAGAACGCATTTACCCGTGATCATACCGAGAAAATGCTGCAAGCATTCGGCGCAGACATTTCCGTTGAACCACTCAAGCATGGTGAAGCGGTGCATGTGATGGGAGAAGTCGAGCTAAAGCCCTGCTCCGTTCATGTGCCGCGCGATCCGTCTTCTGCGGCATTCCCGCTTGTAGCAGCACTAATCGTTCCCGGTTCGCGAGTCACAATCCCCGATGTGCTGTTGAATCAGCGCCGCA
>DASZML010000321.1:0-6435 GCA_035551875.1 Rhizomicrobium sp. | reverse complement strand
TGCGGCCATACCGATCCGTTGTGATAGGACATCGGATTGAATCGTGTTTCCGCCGAACTCAATGTCCGTATGCCCCAGCCGGAAAAGCATTCGCGATTGAGCAGCGATTTCGCGACGCCCGCGGCATGCTCGGGGGACGCGATTCCGCACATTAGTGCATGACCCGGATTCGACGCTGTCACGCGACACGGTTTTTTGGCGCCGTCGAGTGCAAGCGCATACGTGCCGAGGTCAGCACACCAGAATGCTTCTTCGAATCTGTCACGAAGCTTCTCGGCTTCTTCGGCCAGCGTTTTCGCCTGATCGTCGCGGCCGAGCGCGCGGCAAATCAGCGCCGCCGAATACTTGCCGGAATAGACATAGCTTTGCACTTCACAGAGTGCGATCGAGCCTTCGGCAAGCGTGCCGTCCGCATGCATGATACTGTCATTGGAGTCCTTCCAACCTTGATTCCGCAAGCCATTGTCGCTCTGCCGCCGGTATTCGACGAAGCCATCGCCATCGACATCGCCGTATTTGTCGATCCATTCCAGCGCCGCCTGAATATTCGGCCAGATCGCACGCATAGTCTCCAGATCACCGGTGCGTTGGAAATAAGCGCCGGCCAGCATAACGAACAGCGGTGTGGCATCGACGCTGCCATAATAGCGACCGAACGGGACTTCGTGCAGATTTGCCATTTCGCCGGAACGCATTTCATGCAGGATTTTCCCGGGTTCGGCGTCGGATGCCGCATCGAATTTCGTAGCCTGTGTCGTGGCGAGGAATTTCAGCACGCCCTTGGAGATTTCAGGATCAAGCCACAATGTCTGAAGCGCGGTGATGATGCCGTCGCGGCCAAACGGCGTGCTGAACCACGGAATGCCGGCATAGGGATAAAGCCCTTCTGGCGTGCGCGTGATGAGCATGTAGATATCGGCGACTGCGCGGCAGAGGACCTGATTGAACAGGTCGTTCGATGTTTCGACGACAGCGGTGCCTTGCGTGTCGTGGTGGGCGGCACGGCGTGAGGCGCGCAATGCAGGTAAACATTGCATGCCACCCACTTTTTCGTCCGTGCCGCACTGAACCGCAATAAACGCTGCCTTCTGTTCATGCGCTTCAAGTGACACATCGAGCGCCGCGCCACGCTCGGTAAGAACTGTGGGAGGCGGATCAAATCGGATATGCGTGTAGCGGTCGACGCCATCGAGGCCGCGATAGTGAAACACGACAAGATCGTCTCCAACGATTTCGATGGTCTTTGTTCCGCGCCGTGCGCGTGTGATGCCCCGGACTTCGAAGAGATCGGCGAAATCGGCATCGAATGCCAGCGAGATGCGGTTCTTGTGCGGCTGGGAATCAAAATTCTGGATTGCAATGCGCTCGAAGCATGTTCCGCGCCACAGGAATTTCGTACGTACGAGGTGCAGCGTTTCGCGCGTAAGGATCAGCTCCTTCTCGCGATAGATGTCGGGATTGGCCAGATCGACGGTGAGCATCGCGTTGTCTTCCTGCACTGTCGAACTGAGCAGGAGCGGGCGGTGCCCGTCGATGAATAGGCACGTGCCGGAGAGATAGCGCGTGTCGTCGTGAAAAATACCGGCGGGATTGCCCTTTGCGTTCAGGATATCGCCACGGTCGTCAAAGAGGGCGAAGGTGTTTCCGTGCTTGAGCGTATGTGGCCACGCGATCTGAAGCGATTCCGTTGCGGGAATGTAGAATTGGGGTACAGCTTCCGCGGCCGATGCATCTTTGGGGATGTCCGGAGCAGCCTCGTCCTGCGTCTTAAGCATTTCCTGCGACACCGGTGAACTCCGGGTGAACTATTCCGCAGCCAACGCGGACGACGCCGGCTGTGCCATCAGACGATTATAAACTTCGAGATAATTCTGTGCCATCCGTTCGGAGGAAAAACGTCTTTCGAACAGCGCGCGGATGGCGTTCCGATCCAACGTCCCAATCTTGCCGGCGGCCGCTACTGCTTCATCGACATTGCCGACGACAAAGCCGGTCACGCCGTTTTCCATCACTTCCGGCACCGAGCCGTAGTTAAATGCGATTACGGGCGTCCCCGAGGCCATCGCTTCGATCATCACCAGGCCAAATGGCTCCGGCCAGCAGATCGGGAACAGAAGCGCACTCGCGTTGCCAAGGAATTCGTTTTTGCGGTCGTCCCCGATCTCGCCGATGAATTCGATCAGCGGGTGATCCAGCAAATACTTTATCCGCGTCTCGTAATATTCACGGTCGGCGTTATCCACTTTCGCCGCGATCTTGAGCTTCATGCCCGAGCGTTTCGCGATCTCGATGGCTTGTTCCGGACCTTTCTCCGGCGAGATGCGGCCGAGGAATGCGAGGTATCCTCCGTTGCCATCGCCTTGGCGAAGCGATGTCTTCGGCAGGCCGTGGTAGATGGTGCTTACCCAATTCACCGGCGGCATCGGTTTGCGTTGATGATTGGAAATCGAAATCAGCGGCAGATCAGAAAAAGCACGATAGAAGGGATGCAGATCTGGCAGATCGAGCCGGCCGTGCAGCGTTGTCAGGAAAGGCGTACCGAGAGTGCGGAAGATTGGATAGTGGAGAAGATCGACGTGAAAGTGCAGCACGTCGAAGTCGCGCGCGCAGCGCTGCACGCGATCGAGCATCATCAGATGGTAAGGGTTGTGGTCGCGCACCGCGTTATCGAGACGAAGTCCGCGCGGCACGATTGGAACCAGATGGGCTGCCGTTTGCGAATCGCCGCTCGCGAACAGCGTTACGTCGTGACCCTGCTGAACGAGTTCTTCCGTCAGCCACGACACAACACGTTCGGTGCCGCCATAGCGTGTTGGAGGCACACTTTCGGCCAACGGTGCAATTTGCGCGATACGCATAAACCAACATCCAATGGGCGCGTCGCGCGCCCGCCCATTGTAATAAGCGCTTTAAGCCCAAAGGGTTCCTGAATTTCCGCCGTTTTATGTGGTGCGTATTGTAATCAACGTGTCACCAGATATGCACGCGCTTTGTTGGTTCAACATAAAACTTGTCGCTTGGTTTCACTCCGAATGCCGCATACCAGGCGTCGATGTTGCGCGTCGGCCCTATCACGCGGAACTGGCGCGGACTGTGCGGATCGCTGACAACCTGCTTTTTCACAAAATCGTCCGTGACCTTGCCGCGCCAAGCTTGTGCCCATCCGAGGAACACGCGTTGATCGCCGGTGAGACCGTCGATTACCGGCGCAGGTTTGCCATGCAGCGACGCGTGATAAGCATCGAGCGCAAGCGTGAGTCCGCCGAGATCCGCGATGTTTTCACCCATCGTCAAATCGCCATTCACATGCACGCCCGGTAGCGGCTCGAACGCTGAATATTGCGCGCCATACATTTTTGCGCGCGCGTCGAATTTCGCGGCGTCCTCTTTCGTCCACCAGTCGCGCAGCGCGCCGGACGCATCGATCTTGCGGCCTTCATCATCGAAGCCGTGCGTGAGCTCGTGACCGATGACGCCACCGATGGCGCCGTAGTTGATTGCAGGGTCCGCCGCCGGATCGAACATCGGTGGTTGCAGGATGCCGGCGGGAAACACGATGTCTCGGAGCGAGCCGTTATAGGCATCGTTGGTTTGCGGCGTCATGCCCCAATCGCTCTTGTCCACCGGCCCATTGATGCGCCCGATATAGAAATTCCAGTCGGAAGCTGCCGCGGCTCGCACATCGCCCGTCAGATCGTCGTCAGTGATGGTGATGTTGCTGTAATCGCGCGGATGATCCGGATAGCCAACCTTGATGTTGTAAGTGTCGAGTTTTTTTATGGCTTCGGCTTTTGTTGCCGGGCTCATCCAGTCGAGGTTCTGCAACCGCACGCGATAAGCATTCAGCAAGTTGTGAACCAGCGCTTCGATCTTCGCTTTGGCGTCAGGACCGAAGTACTTGGCGGTGTAGAGCTCGCCGACACCGAAGCCCATTGTGCCAAACGTGCCGAAGCCGCCATTCGCGTCGAAATCGCCGCCGCCAACGGCGAGCACCGCGCGCTTCCAGCGCACTTCTTCCTGTGACTGGCCCGACAACGCTTTGCTGTGAAGATTGAAATAGGCGTCATCGAACGCCTTAGACAGGAACGGCGCGGCATCATCGGCCACGCGCGCGGCTTGCCACGCCTTGATCGTCTCAACCGGTGTGACCGCATAAATCGCGGTCAGTTTCGGGAACGCCGTTTTCTCCGCCACGATCACGTGGTTCACTTTGGCCAAGCCCGCAGATTTCAAAAATCCGGTCCAGTCGAATCCCGGCGCGAGTTTCGCCAGATCGGCAACGCTCATGGGATTGTAGGTCGCCACCGGATCGCGGTCCTGCACCTTGGTCCAGCTCGCGTCCGCGATCTTGGTTTCGAAATCCACGACGTCCTTGGCGCGCGCATCCGGATCAGTCCAGCCGGCGAGGCGCAGCAGCGTCGCGACGTAGCCGAGATACGCCGCTTTCTGCTTGGCGAAGCCCGGTTGCAGGTAATAGTCGCGGTCAGGCAGCCCCAATCCGCCTTGGGTGACATAGACGGCGTAATGCGACGGATCTTTCAGATCGATGTCGGTGAAGAGTCCGAACAGCGATCCGTAGAAGTCGGACGTACCGGCACCCATCGTTGCCGCGAGATCGTCCCGTGTTTTGGCATCGCTGATGCGCGCAAGCTCTGACGCGATCGGTTTTGCACCCAACGCTTCGATGCGCTTCTCGTCGATGAAGGCTTTGTAGAATGCACCGACCTTGCCGGAGATATCCGTGGGTTGATGCCGTGCTGTCTTCGCTGCATCTTCCATCATGTCGTGCAGACGCGCCTGCACGCGATCGGTCATTTCAAGGCGAAGAGAAACTGCCGGCTTGTCGGCGGGGATTTGGTGTGTGTCCAGCCAATGCCCGTTGGCATAACGGAAAAAGTTGTCACCGGGCTTGGTGGATTTATCCATGCCGGCTTCGTCGAGGCCCCATGCACCGTAAACCGGTTTGTCGGCGGCCAAGGCCGTGGTGCCGCACAACAGCGCGGCTGCGAAAGCGCCGCACACAAATATGTTCCGCATGAAAATCCCCAAGCCTGAAACCGGTCGGGATTGTGCATAAGGCTAGCACCTTCGCAATTCACGCGTTCGTCGATGCGACAGGCAAAAGAAAAGGGCGGCCGAAGGCCGCCCAGTTTCCGACGTTGCCTTGGATTTAGAACGTGACCCACATGCCATTGCGCCAATAACCGCGGCCTTCGTGCTCGTGCCAGCGATAGTTGACATGTGCGTCGGGGTGATCGGCATCCCACTTCCAGCTGTCGTCATGCACGACGATGCCGGCTTCCGAGGGGTAGGTGTACTGATCGTGCACATGCCAGCAGTCGCCGTTGCCGTTGCAAACAACATAGGCCGATGCACTGGTGGCGCTGAGCGCAAGCGCACCCACGCCGAGAAGAGCCGCAGTCATAGCGGCGGTCATAGCTTTCTTCATGGAATAACTCCTGATGATCGCCCCTGTCCGCGATGAAACGCGGAGAGGGGCGTCAGGCTCCACGCTTATGTGAATTTGGTGCGCCGCCGCACAAAGTTCCCGGAACTTATCGCTCGTGATGATCCGCGATGATCTGCGCGATCGACATCGTTACACGTTTGGCCGTCGGCACATGAAGAAATTCGTTCGGCCCATGTGCGTTGGAATGCGGGCCGAGCACGCCAGTGATGACGAACTGTGTCTTCGGAAATTTCTCGCCGAGCATCGCCATGAACGGAATGCTGCCGCCTTCACCCATGTAAGCGGCGGGCTTTCCGAACGCGATTTGCGATGCCTTCGCGATGGATCTCTCCAGCCAAGGCGCAAGCGCGGGCGCTTCCCATCCGGATTGTCCGTCTTCGGCGTCGAATTCCACTTCCGCGCCATAGGGTGGATCGTTTTCGAGGGTTTTCTTGATGAGATCGGTGGCTTTCGCCGCATCGGTTGTGGGCGGCAAGCGGAAAGAGAGCTTCACTTCCGAATAAGGCAGCAACACGTTGCCTGCGTTTTCGGGTGCCGGGTAACCGTCCATGCCCGTGACCGCGAGCTGTGGACGCCATGTGCGATTGAGCACCAGCTCCGTCAGATCTTCCGAGATCGGGCGCGTCGCACCTGCGAATGGCAATTTGCTGAACACCTCATCGCCGAGGATCTTTGCGGCTTCTTTCGCCTGCTCGATGCGCTGTGGCGGCACCTGCACATAGAGATCTTGCAGCTTGATCGCGCCGGTCGCCTCGTCTTCCACGCGTGACAGAAGCTGGCGCGCAACACGAAAAGACGACGGCACGATTCCGGAAGCATCGCCGGAATGGACGCCTTCCGTCAGCACGCGCACGTTCAACACGCCCATCGCAATGCCGCGCAGGCTCGTCGTCAGCCAAAGCTGATCGTAATTGCCGCAACCGGAATCGAGGCAGACGACGAGCGTCGGTTGCCCAAGGCGCGAC
>DASZML010000320.1:0-3587 GCA_035551875.1 Rhizomicrobium sp. | reverse complement strand
TTCTTCGCCACGCTGGGCCCGCGTCCCGATTTCATGGCCGCGATGCACACGATGCGGTTCGATTTCAAATTCGTGGTGACAATCGTTCTGGCCGTAACCGCATTTCTCGCGGCGCGCGATATGGCTCGGCCCGAAATCCATCGCAGCCGGATGCGAAAATTTCTCGTCGCCGCGCCGGTGCTCATGATCCTCGCGGTTGGGGTTGAGCTTTACATGGTGCCGCCGGATCAATGGATGGCCAAGCTCATCGGCCACAACATGCGTTTCTGCACCACCATGATCCCGGTCTTTTCGCTTGGTCCGTTGGCTCTTCTGCTGTGGGCCTTCCGCAGGGGCGCACCGGAAAATCCTGCGCGTGCGGGAGCGATTGCAGGACTTATCGCTGGTGGATTGGGTGGCGCGTTCTATGCCGCGCATTGCTTCGACGATTCTCCGCTTTTTGTAGCCACCTGGTACACACTCGCCATCGCGTTTGTGACGGGATTGGGCGCGCTTCTCGGATCGAAACTGCTGCGCTGGTAATCGCGCAAGTGCACGATAGGATCGCGCGCAAAGCTATCTCAAGGAAACGCCATGGCGATTAAGAACCGCATCACGCAGACGCTCGGCGTGGAATATCCCATTGTGCAGGCGCCGATGGGGTACATCGCCCGCGCGCAACTTGCGTCCGCTGTGTCGAATGCCGGCGGTCTCGGCATTATCGAAACGTCCTCAGGCCGTCTGGATGAAGTGCGCACGGAAGTGAAGAAGATGCGCGAACTGACAACGAAGCCGTTCGGCCTCAATGTCGCGCTCGCCTTCGTGCGTGATCCCGACATCGTGAAGTTCGTGCTTGATCAGGGCGTGGCCTTTGTCACCACGTCAGCCGGCGATCCGATGAAGATTGTCGGGCCGCTCAAGCAAGCAGGTCTCAAGGTGTTTCACGTGGTTCCGTCGCTAAAGACAGCCCTGCGCGCGATCGAAGCGGGCGTCGACGGCTTGGTGGTCGAAGGCGGCGAGGGCGGCGGCTTCAAGAATCCGCGCGAAGTCGCCAGCATGGTTTTGCTGCCGCTGGTTTGTTCGAAGGTGAACGTGCCGGTGATCGCCGCTGGCGGCATCACCGATGGGCGCACGATGGCGGCAGCGTTCGCGCTGGGCGCGGAAGGCGTGCAGATGGGAACGCGCATGGTATCGGCAGCGGAATCGCCTGTGCATCAGAACTGGAAGAACGCGATCCTTGAAGCGGAAGAAACATCCACGGTATTCCTCAATCGCTTTGGTCCAGGCCCCGCTCTGCGCGCATTGCGGACCCAGAAGACGTCGAAATACGAAAAGGAGCCACCTGCAAACATTGTGACGGAATTCGGCAATGCGATGAACCTCTATTTCGGCGGCGACATGGAAGCATCCATTGCACTGTCCGGGCAGGTCGCCGGTCGCATCGACAGCATTAAGCCAGTGGCGCAGATCATTGCCGAAACCATGGAGGAGTTTCACGAAACGATCCGCGCGCTTTCTGCAAAATACCCCTGATTTACGGTGAATTAGGCGCCACGAAACAAAAAGCAAGCTGCGGCGTTTTCTTGATGTGCCCGGATTTGGGCGCTTTCAAGAGCCGAGCCATGATCAAGAACAACCATAACGGTCATTCCGCAGAAGTTCTCGTCCGCAAGCTGTCGCGTTATGCGTCGCTAAACCCATCGGAAATCGAATTGCTGCGCGCCATTCCCGCCGTGCAGGAATCGCTCGCGCCGGGATCGGAGCTTTTGGCGGAAGGCGAGTTGATGGACAATTCGCGCGTGATGCTTTCCGGCTGGGCCTGCCGCACACGTGTCCTGCCGGATGGCCGTCGCCAGATTTTCGAGTTCATCCTGCCGGGCGATCTTTATGGGCTTTGCCACCGCCCGCAAGCGATCGCGCTCACGAATACAGTGACGCTGACCAACGCCGTGATCGGCGACGCATCGTCTTTGGCTGATGCGATCCTGCATAAAGCGCCAAAATATCCGAATCTCGTGGACGCTTGTTACGTGTCAGCGAGTTACAGCGAAGCATGGCTTCTCAACCAGCTCATGCGCGCCGGGCGGCAAAGCGCCTATGAACGCGTGGCGCATCTCGTCATGGAAATTCATTATCGCCTGTCCTTCGTCGGGCTCGCGAATGGAAAATCGTTCGCGATGCCATTGACCCAGGAAGTCCTGGCCGATGCGCTTGGCCTTTCTATCGTGCATCTCAATCGAACGCTTCAGCAGTTGCGGCGCGAAGGCATGATCGCGTTCAAAAGTGGCGTCATGCATTTGCTGAAGCCGGAAGAGTTGAAACAGATCGGAGACTTCCGCCTGCCCGCGGTCACCGCGCAGAAGAACGGCACCGAGCACGCTGCGTAACACCTTCTAATTTCTTTCCGCATGCCTATGATCGCGCGCATGAGCGA
Source organism: Rhizomicrobium sp. (assembly GCA_035551875.1). Classification (GTDB taxonomy): domain Bacteria; phylum Pseudomonadota; class Alphaproteobacteria; order Micropepsales; family Micropepsaceae; genus Rhizomicrobium. The sequence goes on along the minus strand of DASZML010000320.1, from coordinate 1,174 downwards.
TCGAGATCAGCATCCTGCCACCATAGCAGCGCAAGGCCTCGGCTGGATTGACGGAGAAACCAAAGCGGTTTCTTTGCCCATCCATATGTCGTCGACTTACATCCGCGATCCGGACAATCAATACCGTTCGGGGCGCGAGTATATCCGCGCCGACAACCCATCCTTCGATCAGCCGGAAGCTGTGTTGGCTGCGCTGGAAAAGGGCGCGGATGCCATGCTGTTCTCCTCCGGCATGGCGGCGGCGACTGCGTGTTTTCTTTCGCTGAATCCCGGCGATCATGTCGTCATCCCAGAAGTGATGTATTGGGGCTTACGGCTGTGGCTCACGACATTCGCGCGCGATTGGGGATTGGTTGTCGATAGCGCCGACACAGGTGATCTCGCTGCGATGAAGCGCGCGATGCAGCCCGGCAAGACAAAGCTCGTGTGGATCGAGACGCCCGGCAATCCCATGTGGAATGTCACCGATATCACAGGCGTCGCGCAGATCGCACATGAAGCCGGCGCGTTACTTGCGGCGGACTCAACTGTTTCAACGCCGGTGCTGACGCGGCCGATCGAACATGGCGCCGATATCGTCATGCATTCGGCGACAAAATATCTCAATGGCCATTCCGACATCTTGATGGGCGCACTCATCACCCGCGCCAAGAACGATTATTGGGAGAAGCTTACGGCGACGCGCAGCAAGATCGGTAGCGTGCCGGGGTCTTTCGAGGCATGGTTGTTGTTGCGCGGGATGCGAACATTGTTTCCGCGGGTGAAGGCAGCATGTGCGAACGCACAGGCGCTGGCCGAACATTTTGCGAAACATCCACGCATTGCTGAAATTCTCTATCCTGGCCTCCCCGATTTCCCAGGCCACGCGATTGCGGCGAAGCAAATGCAAGGCGGCTTCGGCGGCATGTTGTCGATTCGCGTAAAAGGTGGAGAAACAGCCGCTATAGCAACGGCGGCGCGCGTAAAGATCTGGAAGCGGGCTACATCGCTCGGCGGCACGGAAAGCTTGATCGAGCATCGCGCATCGGTCGAGGGTGAGAATACGCCGTGCCCAACAGACCTGTTGCGCCTGTCGGCCGGCATTGAAGACGCCGCCGATCTTATTGCCGATCTCGAACAGGCGCTTGACGGGAACGCTTGAACATCAAACCCGGCTCGCGCACGCGAGCCGGGT
>DASZML010000319.1:0-4286 GCA_035551875.1 Rhizomicrobium sp. | reverse complement strand
TATCGCCAACAAGGCCTTCTCATCGCGCGCGGCTATCCGCTCGTCGAGATGATGAACCAGGTTTACTCCAACGCGAAAGATCCGTTGAAGGGTCGTCAGCTTCCGATCATGTATTCGAGCAAGGCGTTCGGATTCTTCACGATCTCCGGAAACCTCGGCACGCAGTTTCCGCAGGCTGTCGGTTGGGCGATGGCGTCTGCTTACAAAGGCGACGATCGCATCGCGGCGTCTTGGGTTGGCGACGGCACAACGGCAGAAGGCGATTTCCATCACGCCTGTAACTTTGCGAGCGTCTATAAAGCGCCGGTCATTCTCAACATCGTCAACAATCAATGGGCGATTTCGAGCTTCGCTGGACTCGCGGGGGCGAATGAATCGACATTTGCCTCGCGTGGCATCGGTTACGGATTGCCGGCACTACGCGTTGATGGAAACGATTTCCTAGCCGTTTATGCCGCAACTGCATGGGCTGCGGAGCGCGCTCGTTCAAATCTTGGCGCGACATTGATCGAGCACTACACCTATCGCGCCGAAGGCCACTCCACGAGCGACGATCCTTCGAAATATCGCCCTTCCGACGATGCGAAGGCTTGGCCGCTGGGCGATCCCATCGAGCGCCTCAAGCATCATCTCATTGCGCTCGGCGAATGGAGCGAGGAGAAGCAACAGCAGACGCATGCGGAATGCGTGGAGCAAGTGAAAACCGCGAACAAGGAAGCCGAAGCCATCGGCACGCTTGGCCACGGTGAGACGCCGAGCGTGAAGACAATGTTCGAGGATGTGTTTCGCGACATGCCGGAACATCTGCGCCGTCAGCGCCAGCAGATGGGAGTCTGATCGTGCCGACGATGAACATGATCCAAGCGCTGAACTCGGCGCTTGATGTGATGCTCACCAAGGATCCGGACGTGCTGACGTTCGGCGAGGATGTCGGCTATTTCGGCGGTGTGTTCCGCGTGACCGAAGGTTTGCAGAAGAAGCACGGTCTTACGCGCTGTTTCGATACGCCTATCGGTGAAGCGGGCATTGTCGCTGCCGCCATTGGCATGGGCGCGTATGGATTACGTCCGGTGGTCGAGATCCAGTTCGCCGACTACATCTATCCCGCTTACGACCAACTCGTTTCCGAAGCGGCGAGGTTGCGCTATCGCTCGGCGGGTGATTTCACCGCGCCAATTACGCTGCGCACGCCCTATGGCGGCGGCATCTTCGGCGGGCAGACGCACAGCCAGTCGCCGGAAGCATTGTTCACGCATGTCGCGGGATTGAAGACGGTGATCCCGTCCACGCCTTATGATGCGAAAGGTTTGCTCATCGCGGCCATCGAAGACGATGATCCGGTGATCTTCCTCGAGCCCAAGCGCATCTATAACGGCCCGTTCGACGGCTATCACGATCGCCCAGTACAGCCGTGGAACAAGTTTGACGCAAGCGATGTTCCGGAAGGTCATTACACGGTACCGCTCGGCAAAGCCCGCATCGCGCGCGAAGGTAACGACGTAACCGTACTGGCGTATGGAACGATGGTGCATGTCGCGATTGCCGCCGTTGCGGATTCCGGAATCGATGGCGAAGTGATCGATCTGCGCACGTTGATGCCGCTCGACATCGACACGATCGTCGCCTCCGTGAAGAAGACGGGCCGCTGCGTGATCGTGCATGAAGCGACACTCACCTCCGGCTTCGGCGCCGAGTTATCGGCTTCGGTGCAAGAGCGTTGTTTCCACCATCTCGAAGCGCCCATCACGCGTGTTGCCGGATGGGACACGCCCTATCCACATGCCTTCGAGTGGCAGTACTTTCCCGGACCGGCGCGCGTCATCGAAGCGCTGAAGCACGCGATGGAGGGTTGAGTGGGCAAGTATGTGTTCAAACTTCCCGATGTCGGCGAGGGAACGGCCGAAGCGGAAATCGTTGCCTGGCATGTGAAGGTGGGCGACACGATCAACGAAGACCAGAACATGGTCGACGTTATGACGGACAAGGCGACAGTCGAAATGACCGCGCCCGTCAGCGGCAAAGTGATTGCTTTGCATGGCGAGCCCGGAACAATGGCGGCGGTTGGTTCGGCGCTGGTCGAACTGGAAGTCGAAGGCGCGGGAAATACGAAAGCCAACGGTGGCGCTGCGCCGAAAACAGCCGAAGCGTCGAAGCCCGTTGCGCCGAAGGTCGAAGGCAAACCTGCGCCCGTGAAGGTCGAAGCGAAGCCCACGCCCGTTGCGCACGAAGCAATCAAGCCTGCCTTCGCGTCGCGTGCGGAAGGCGACAAGCCGCTCGCATCGCCCGCCGTGCGCCAGCGCGCGCATGATCGCGGCGTCGAATTGCAATTTGTCTCCGGTAGCGGTCCCGCGGGCCGCATCAGTCACGAAGATCTCGACAACTTCATCGCTAGCGGCGGCAAATCCACGCGCAGCGGCGGTTCGGGTTACGCCCCGCGTGAAGGCGTCGATGAAGTGAAAGTCATCGGCCTGCGCCGCAAGATCGCGGAGAGCATGCAGAACGCCAAGCGCCGCATTCCGCATTTCGCGTATGTCGAGGAGATCGACATGACGGAACTGGAAAGCCTGCGCGCGCATCTGAACAAGACCAAGCGCGCCGATCAGCCCAAGCTGAACGTACTGCCTTTTATCATGCGCGCTTTGGTGAAGGTGCTGCCGCACTATCCGCAGATCAATGCGCGCTTCGACGACGAAGCCGGTGTCGTGCATCGCCATCATGCGGTGCATATCGGTATCGCGACGCAGACGGCAAACGGCCTGATCGTTCCGGTGGTGAAGCACGCCGAAGCTCGCGATGTGTGGGACAGCGCGCTGGAAGTGGCGCGGGTGTCGTCGGCGGCGCGCGAGAACAAGGCCGGCAAAGACGATCTCTCTGGTTCCACCATCACCATTACTTCGCTCGGTACGCTTGGCGGCGTGGCGACCACGCCGGTGATCAATTATCCGGAAGTCGCGATCATCGGTCCCAACGCGATCATCGAGCGGCCAGTGGTGCGCGATGGCGCGATTATCATCCGCAAGATAATGAACCTGTCGTCGTCCTTCGATCACCGCGTGGTCGATGGTTATGATGCCGCCGAGTTCATCCAGAAGATCAAAGCGCTGCTGGAACATCCGGCGACGCTGTTTATGGAGTAATTTGTTGTCATGGCACGCCGGAGTGCGGGCCACCCAGGTGGGCGAAGAATGCTTTGCCGAAGAATTGATCTGAGATTTTTCTTCTCCACCTGAGAATGTCGTCAACCGGGCGGCCCGCATTTGCGGGCCGTGACAGAGGTGGGTTTGCTGGTGAGCGAGAAAATTCAAACCAAAGTCCTGATCATCGGCGGCGGGCCGGGCGGTTATGTGGCGGCGATCCGCGCAGGTCAGCTAGGTCTCGACACAACGCTTGTCGAAGCCGCCCGCCTTGGCGGGACGTGCCTCAACATCGGCTGCATTCCGTCCAAAGCGATCATTCACGTCGCCGCCGAATACGAAACGATGGCGCATGCTGCCGCGAAGCCGCTGAACGGCATCACGCTCGCATCCGCGCCGAAGATCGATTTCGCCGAAACCGTGAAATGGAAAGAAGGCGTCGTGAAGCGCCTCAACACCGGCGTCGCCGGACTGCTCAAGCGCTCCAAGGTGAAAGTGATCCAAGGCTGGGCCTCGTTTAGCGATGGCAAGACCTGCACCGTGAAGACCAAAGACGGCGAGCAGATCATCACCGCTGAGCATGTTATTCTCGCCAACGGCTCCGTGCCGGTGGAGCTGCCGTTTCTGAAATTCGGCGGCAAGGTCATTTCTTCCGCCGAAGCGCTTTCGCTGCCCGCGTTGCCCGAGAAGCTCGCAGTCGTGGGCGCGGGCTATATCGGCCTTGAACTCGGTATCGCGTTCCGCAAGCTTGGCGTCGAAGTGACCGTCGTCGAAGCGCTGGATCGCATCTTGCCGCTTTACGATGCGCCATTGGTTCAGCCCGTCGCGAAGTGGCTGGAGAAGAATGGCGTCACCATCCATCTCGGTGCGAAGGCAAAAGGCCAGAGCAAGACCGGTCTCGAAATCGAAACAAAAGACGGTAAGACCCTCGATATCGCGTGCGACAACATCCTTGTCACGGTTGGGCGCAAGCCGCTCACCGAAGGCTGGGGTCTCGAAAACATGGCCATCGACATGGCGGGACGCTTTGTGAAGGTGGACGACCAGTGTAGCACCTCGATGCGCAATGTGTGGGCGGTCGGCGATCTCGTCGGCGAGCCGATGCTGGAGCACAAAGCCGCGAAGCAGGGCGAGATGGTGGCGGAGATCATC
>DASZML010000318.1:0-13011 GCA_035551875.1 Rhizomicrobium sp. | reverse complement strand
GCAAAAATCGGCAAACGGTTCCGCGCACAGGGGGCAGGCCCCCGCGAATTTTCACTTCAAATACCACGGGCAGAAGACGGTCGGACATTGGCCTCAATATCCTGAGGCGGACGATCCAAAGCACCGTTCGAACGCAGCCTCGCCCGCCGGCCAGTCTCGCGGCACCGACGGGGCGATGAACCAACCCCGAATCACCGCGTTGTTTCAGGATGTTGTCGCTTTCCCACGAACGATCACGTTTCGTTCTTGACTCAAAGAGAACGATAAGAGAACATATGCCCTCGATAGATCGGGAGGTATTGATGGCTTGGGCAAAGGATATCGCGGCGGGAGCAGGGCTTCTGGCCTTCATAACTGGCTCTTTCCTGCTGGCGACCATCGCGCAGGCGATGATGGGCGCCGCATAGCACCCCAAACCAATCTGTGGATGGGCTTCGGCCCAGGTCGCGCGGGTTTCATCGTGCGGCGATGATGGCGTGTTTGTGGGAAGAGAGAATCGGATTTGGCGAAGGCGACGAGTTTTATTCATTTGCGCGTAAAGAGCGCCTATTCGCTGCTCGAAGGCGCCGTGCGGCCGAAGGAATTGGCCGATCTCGCCAAGTCGAACCACATGCCGGCCGTTGCGGTCACGGACAGCGACAATCTCTTCGGCGTGTTCGACATCAGCGAGGCGCTCGTCAAAGCTGGTATCCAGCCGATTGTCGGTTGCCTGCTGTCGGTGGATCTCGAAGAAGCACCGGCATTGAACGTGACCGGAACACGGCCCAAACCGCCGCGCATGCCTGTGCTGGTTCAGAACGAGGCGGGGTATCGCAATCTCGCCAAGCTCCTCAGCGACGCCTATCTCGGCGCGGAGCCCGGCGACTGGCCGCATGTCGCGCTCAAAGATTTTGCGGAGCACTCCGAAGGCCTGATCGCGCTGACCGGGGGACCGGGTGGCCCAGTCAACAAACTGATCATCGAAGGTCAGCCAGATGCCGCCAAAGCGATGCTCGAGAAGCTGCACGCGATTTTCGGCAACCGGCTCTACATCGAATTGCAGCGCCATGGTTTGCCGGAAGAGCGCGCGGCGGAAGACAAGCTCGTTGAGTTTGCCTACGCTATGGATATTCCGTTGGTGGCGACCAACGATGTGCATTTCGGCGCCGCCGATATGTATGAAGCGCACGATGCGCTGCTCTGCATCGCCGATGGCAGCTTCGTGTCGCAGCAGGATCGCCGCCGCTTGACGCGCGAACATCGTTTCAAGACCGCGGAAGAAATGACGGTGCAGTTCGCCGATCTGCCGGAAGCCATCGAAAACACGGTCGAGATCGCGCGGCGCTGCGCCTTCCGTCCGAAGAAGCGCGATCCGATCCTGCCGCAATTCGTGCCGGAATCCGGTTTGTCGCCGGCCGACGAAATGCGCGCGCAAGCTGAGGCGGGCCTCACACGCCGGTTGGAAAAGCACGGCAAATTCGCGGATGAGAAAGTCTATCGCGACCGGTTGGAATTCGAGCTTAGCGTCATCATCGGCATGGATTTTCCGGGCTACTTCCTGATCGTCTCGGACTTCATGAAATGGACGCGCGGCCAGAGCATCCCGGTGGGCGTGCGCGGATCGGGCGCCACATCGCTAGTCGCCTGGTCGCTCGACATCACCAATCTCGATCCAATCCGCTTCGGCTTGCTGTTCGAACGCTTCCTCAATCCGGAACGTATCTCGATGCCGGATTTCGATATCGATTTCTGTCAGGACCGGCGCGACGAAGTCGTGCGCTACGTGCAACACAAATATGGCAAGGATCGCGTGGCGCATATTATCGCGCTTGGTTCTCTGCAGGCCCGCGCGGCGGTGCGCGATGTCGGCCGCGTGTTGCAGATGCCGCTGGGCTTGGTCGATCGCATTGCCAAGCTCATTCCCAATCCGCCGGGCAAGTCGATATCGCTAAAGGAGGCGCGCGATACAGAGCCGCGGTTGGAGCAATTCGCCGAAAGTGAGCCCGGCGCGCGGCAGTTGTTTTCCATCGTGGAAAAGATCGAAGGGCTTTATCGGCACGCCTCCACGCATCCCGCCGGGGTCGTAATCGGAGACCGCCCGCTCGATCAGATCGTGCCCCTCTATCGGGATCCGCGCTCCGAAATGCCGGTGACACAGTTCGACTATGAAGACGCGGAAAAAGCCGGCCTCGTGAAGTTCGACTTCCTCGGTCTCAAGACACTCACCGTTATCGCCAAGGCCGAAGAGCTTCTGGAAAAGCGTGGCATCGAGCTTGATACGCAAAACATAGATTTTGACGACACCAAAGCTTTCGAAATGCTGGCGCGGGGCGAAAGCGTCGGCGTGTTCCAGCTCGAAGGTCAAGGCATGCGCGATCTGCTGCGCAAGATGAAGCCGGATCATATCAACGATCTGGTCGCGCTTGTGGCCCTCTATCGTCCCGGCCCGATGGATTCGATCCCGAAATACATTTCGGTGAAGAACGGCAAGGAAGCGCCGGAATATCTGCACCCGACTCTCGAGCCAATCCTGAAAGAAACCTACGGCGTCATGACGTATCAGGAAGACGTTATGAACATCGCGCGCGAGCTGGCGGGTTACTCGCTGGGCGAAGCCGATCTCTTGCGTCGCGCGATGGGCAAGAAAATCGCATCCGAAATGGCGGTGCATGAAAAGCGCTTCGTCGAAGGTGCGGGCAAGAAGAACATCTTGAAGCCCATCGCGGAGCAGATATTCGAACAGGCCGCGAAATTCGCGGGCTACGGTTTCAACAAGGGCCACGCCGCGGCATACGCGCAAGTCGCGTATCAAACCGCGTTTTTGAAGGCGAATTATCCGGTCGAGTTTCTGGCGGCGTCGATGACGCTCGATATTGGCAACACCGACCGGCTCAACATCTTCCGGCAGGAAGCGCAGCGGCTAGGTGTTCGCGTACTGCCGCCGGACATCAATCGCTCGGAATCCTATTTCGCCTGTAGCGCAGAGAAGGGTGAAATCTTTTACGCACTCGCTGCCGTCAAGGGCGTCGGCAAACAGGCTATGGAACATGTCGTCGCCGTCCGCGGGGAAGGTGGACCGTTCCGTTCCATCGGCGATTTCGCGCGCCGCATCGATCCGAAGTTCGTCAACAAGCGTGCCTTTGAAAGCCTGGTGCGCGCAGGCGCGTTCGATGCGTTGTCGCGTAACCGGCGCCAGTTGGTCGAGTCTTCGGACGCCGTGCTGAGCGATGCCGCGCGCACGGCGCGCGAGCGCGAAACGGGGCAGGTGTCGCTTTTCGGCGAAGCAGCTTCGGAGAAAGAAGAGCTGCGTCTGGTGCAGGTGGATGAATGGCCCGCTCACGAAAAGCTCGGCGAGGAATTTTCTGCCATCGGCTTTTACCTTTCCGGGCATCCCCTCGATAATTATCGCACAGCGCTCACGCGTTTGCAGGCGCTGACGTTCGCGCAAATTCAGGATGACCGGCGATCAACGTTCGTCGTTCAGATGGCCGGAACGATTATCCGAAAATCGGAGCGCCGCGGCCGCAACGATCAGAGCTACGCATTCGTGTCGTTCTCCGACCCGTCCGGCATGTTCGAGGTGATGTTCTTTCCGGAAGTTCTTGCGGCAACGCGGCCTCTGCTGGAAGCGGGCAAGTCCGTACTGCTGAAACTGAATGCGTCTTGGGAAGGCGATGAGCTAAAACTGCGCGCGATTTCGGCAAGCGATCTCGAAAAGGCTGCTGCTGACGCTGGCGAAGGATTGAAGATCTATCTCGAAGATATCCGTCCGCTTGCGGCGATCGCATCGCAGCTGCGCCAGCCGGGGAAGGGAATGATTACGTTAGTCGTTCCCGGCAGCGAAGGCCGCGAGGTCGAAATCAAACTGCCACAACGCCAGCAAGTGAGTGCGACATTGAAGGGCGCGCTCAAGTCATTGCCGGGCGTTGGGATGGTGGAGTCGATCTAAAGCGCCGCGACGGCCTTGCCCAAACGCTCCAAGCCGGTTTCGAGCGACTTGGGATCTTGTGCGAAGCAGATGCGAAGGTGGGAGTCGATCACCGCATCGTCCGCCGCGCCGAACGCCGATCCCGGCGCAACGCCGACACGGGCATCGCGGATGAGGTCCGTCGCGAAACTAAAACTGTCTTTTAGTCCATCGACGTTGAGGAAGCCGTAAAAAGCACCTTCGGGTTTCATCCAGCGGATGCGATTTTGGCCTTCAATAAAGTTCTGCGTGATGTCGCGGCCTTTGCGGCAACGCTCGAGAAGAAACTTCCGGAATTCATCACCCTTCGGCGAAAGCGCGGCAAGCGCGCCCCATTGCGCGAACACCGTCGCGCCCGTGTTGTTCGCCATCGACAAGACATTCACCGGCTCGAGCAAAGATTTGGGATGCACCAGCCAACCCACGCGCCAGCCCGTCATCGCCCACGGCTTGGAGAAGCTGTTGATGACGAACACCGGATCATCGTCTTCCGCGACTTGCAGGAACGACGGCGCGTGTTCGCTGCCGTCATAGACGAGCGTTCCATAAACCTCATCACTGATGATCGCGATGCCCCGTTTGCGCGCGAAATCGAGAACCGCGCGCTGCTCGTCCGGCTGCATGATCCAGCCTGTTGGATTGCCGGGCGATGCGATGAAGATCGCCTTGGTACGCGCATCGCAGGTATCGAAGAGCTTTTGCAAATTGAGCCGCCAGCGGCTGGCATTCCAATCTTCTTCCAATTTTGCGAAGCGAATTTCTGCCCCGCAAATTTCCGCTGCCTGAAAAATATTCGGCCACACTGGCGAAACGCAAACGACGTTGTCCCCTGTCTCGACCACGCACTGCAGCGCGCAAACCACAGCCATCATCGCGGCGCCCGGCACGGTGATGCGATCCATATTCACAGAGACGCCGAGCGTGCGTTTGTGAAAATCTCTGATCGCTTCGCGCAGCGGCACGATCCCGCGCGCATGCGTGTAGAACGTCTTGCCGTCGTCGAGCGCGCGCTTAGCGGCGTCGCGGATGAAATCCGGCGTCACCAGATCGGTCTCGCCGAACCACAGAGGAATGAGATCGGGATCGCCGAGCGCGTTCGCCGCTACGGCGCCGATGCCGTTCGGAACAAGCCGTTGGATGGCAGGGCGGGCGAAGTCTTTGACGGTGCTCATGGCCGCACTCTATGCCTGACTTCGCCCGCGAATAGGTAGCTCTCTGCATGGCGGTTCCGCGCTCAAGCCTCTGTGGCGGCTCCCAATTCCATCGCTGCAAGCTGCTTGCGTCGGAACGCCCAAATCCTTATAAGCCCGGCCATTCCAAGCGCGAGGTTGGGTTCGCGAGGTGTGTTGCCTCGCCCCCGTCCGGTGCCCGCAAGGGTTACTCCCCGCGCCCACTGAACCGGAAAAGGAGAATGTTTCCAATGGCTTTGCCAGACTTCACCATGCGTCAGCTCCTCGAATCGGGAGCCCATTTCGGCCATCGCCAGCAGCGCTGGAATCCCAAAATGGCGCCATTCATCTACGGCTCGCGCAATGATATTCACATTATCGACCTGACCCAGTCGGTCCCATTGCTGCATCAGGCATTGGTCGCTTTGCGCGAAGCTGCCGCTGGCGGTGGCCGTATCCTGTTCGTCGGTACGAAGCGCCAGGCATCAGAACCGATCGCTGCTGCTGCGAAGCGTTGCGCGCAGTACTATGTGAACCATCGCTGGCTCGGCGGCACGCTGACGAACTGGCAGACCATTTCCAATTCGATCAAGCGCATGCGCAACATCGAAGAGACGTTGAATTCGGCCGCGAGCTCGGGCCTCAAGAAGAAAGAGCTTCTTGGTCTTCTGCGTGAGCGCGATAAGCTGGATCGTTCGCTCGGCGGCATCAAAGAAATGGGCGGCCTTCCGAACATGCTGTTCGTGATCGACACGAACAAAGAGCAAATCGCGGTCGCTGAAGCGCGCAAGCTCGGTATTCCGGTTGTCGCCATTCTGGATTCCAATTCCGATCCGGATGGCATCACTTATCCGATCCCAGGCAATGATGATGCGGCGCGCGCGCTGGCTCTTTATTGCGATCTCGTCGCGCGCGCGATTATCGATGGTCTGTCGGAAAGCCAGATTGCAGCCGGTGTCGACACCGGTGCGTCGGAAGCGCTGCCGGATCTGCGTTCAGCCGAAGAAGTCGCTGCGTCCGCACCGGCCGCTTAAAAGCGACAACGGAGTTTTTATAATGTCGAATATCACCGGACCTATGGTGAAGGACCTGCGCGACAAGACCGGCGCAGGCATGATGGATTGCAAAGCGGCGCTCACCGAGAGCAATGGCGACGTCGAAGCCGCCATCGATTGGTTGCGTAAGAAGGGCTTGTCGAAAGCCGCGAAAAAGGCTGGTCGCGTTGCTGCCGAAGGTCTCGTCGGCGTTGCCGTCGGTAAGGGGACTGGCGCGCTCGTCGAAGTGAATGCCGAGACGGACTTTGTCGCGCGCAACGATCAGTTCAAGGACTTCGTAAAGTCTGCGGCACAGCTCGGTCTCGAAGCCGACGGCGATGTCGCGAAGCTGCTTACCAAGAAGATGGGCGACGCTTCGGTCGACGAAACGCTTAAGGAATTGATCGCAAAGATCGGCGAGAATATGAGCGTGCGCCGTGCGACCGCGATTGCCGTGTCACCGGGCGTCGTTGCAACTTATGTGCACAATGCTTCAGGGCCGGAGCTTGGCAAAATTGGTGTGCTCGTTGCCGTGAAATCGACGGCTGACGAAGGTAAACTGATGGCGCTGGGCAAGCAGATCGCGATGCATATCGCCGCCGCCAACCCGCTTGCACTGACAGCAGAGCATCTGTCCAAGGACGTAATTGAGCGTGAGCGCGCAGTTCAGGCCGACATCGCCCGCCAATCCGGCAAGCCCGAGAACGTTATCGAGAAGATGATGGAAGGTCGGATGCGGAAGTTCTACGAAGAATCGGTTCTAATGAGCCAGGTCTTCGTGATCGATGGTGAGACACCGATCTCCAAGGTTGTCGAGAAGGCGTCGAAAGATCTCGGTGCTCCGATCGAAATATCGGGCTTCGTCCGCTATCAGGTGGGCGAGGGCATCGAGAAAGTTGATGCGGACTTCGCCAGCGAAGTGAAGGCGATGTCCGGCCAATAAGTCGAAGCGGGGAACCAAATCATGAGTGCGACGCCGAAATACCGCCGGGTCTTACTCAAGGTTTCTGGCGAAGCCCTGATGGGCGACAGTACCTACGGCATCGATGTCGCTACGGTCGACCGTATCGCAGCCGATGTGAAGGATGCCGTCCGCGCGGGAACGCAAGTCTGCATGGTCGTGGGCGGCGGAAACATCTTCCGTGGTCTTGCTGGAGCCGCGAAGGGTATTGATCGCGCGACTGCCGACTACATGGGCATGCTTGCGACTGTTATGAATGCGCTGGCGTTGCAGGCGACGCTCGAGCGTTCGGGAACACCGAGCCGTGTGCAATCCGCTATCCCGATGAGCAGCGTCTGCGAGCCTTATATCCGTCGCCGTGCCATCCGGCACATGGAAAAGGGCCGTGTGGTGATCTTCGCCGCCGGCACCGGCAATCCATTCTTCACCACGGACACCGCCGCTGCATTGCGCGCAGCTGAGATGAGCTGCGACGCGATGCTCAAGGGCACACAGGTTGATGGTGTTTACACCGCCGACCCCAAGAAAGACCCTTCCGCCAAACGATATGATTCTCTTAGCTATCACCAGGTCTTGTCGCAGGATCTTCAGGTGATGGATGCATCGGCGGTGAGCCTTTCGCGGGAGAACAAGATTCCCATCATCGTCTTCTCGATCCATGATCGCGGCTCTCTCGCGGCGGTGCTTCGGGGCGAGGGACGCAGCACGATTATCGAAGAACGGGCGTAAGCTTCCGCCCGGAAGGACTGTCGCATGAGCTATAACAAAGACGAATTGAACCGCCGTATGGACGGGGCTGTGTCCACCTCCAAAAGTGAACTGGCGGGTTTGCGCACCGGACGCGCGAGCGTGGCTTTGCTCGACCCCGTAAAGGTCGATGCATACGGCAATCTGATGCCGCTCAATCAGGTTGGAACCGTTTCGACTCCCGAGCCACGTCTTCTCACGGTTCAGGTGTGGGACAAGAGTATGGTGAAGGCGGTGGATAAGGCGATCCGCGACGCTGGAATTGGGCTTAATCCGCAGGCGGACGGCCAGCTGATCCGCATCCCGATCCCGGAACTCAATGAAGACCGCCGCAAGGAATTGGTAAAGCTTGCCCACAAATATGCGGAAGCAGCGCGCGTTGCCGTCCGGAATGTGCGTCGTGATGGAATGGACGCCCTGAAAAAGGCCGAAAAAGACGGCAAGATTGGACAAGACGAACATCATAAACTGGGCGATGAACTGCAGAAGCTGACCGATGCACATATTCGCGATATCGATCAGGCTTTGCAGCACAAAGAACAGGAAGTGATGCAGGTTTGAGGACCGCATAAGGGATGGCAACGCCGACTTCACCGCCGCCGCGCGAGCTTCTGCCGCGCCATGTCGCCATCGTGATGGATGGCAACGGGCGTTGGGCTCAGAAGCGTAAGATGCCGCGCGCTGCTGGTCATGTTGCCGGCGTTTCGACTGTTCGAGAGATCGTTCGCGCGACAAATGATATCGGCTTGGAAAATCTTACGCTCTACGCATTCTCTTCGGAAAATTGGAAGCGGCCCGTGACCGAAGTTGGTCATCTGATGGGCCTGTTCCGCGCATACGTGCGCGAAGACGTTTCCGAACTTGTCACCCACAACGTGAAGCTTCGTTTTATTGGAAATCGTTCGCGAGCCAGCAAGGATATCGTCGCGCTCATGGACGAAAGCGAAAAGCGAACGGAAGCCAACACCGGGCTCAAGCTCACGCTGGCCTTCGATTACGGATCACAGGAGGAGATCGCAGCTGCCGCACGGCGCATGGCCGAAGAGGCTGCGCGCGGTGCGCTTGATCCAGCAAAGATCGACCCTGAGTTTTTCGCTTCCTATCTTTCGACCGCAGGATTGCCGGATCCGGATTTTGTCATTCGCACCAGCGGCGAATATCGGCTGAGTAACTTTCTGTTGTGGCAATCCGCCTACGCCGAATTTCTATTCGTCGATAAAGCATGGCCGGATTTCACGCGCGACGATTTCATCGGAGCGATGCATGTTTTCGCACTGCGCGAGCGCCGTTTCGGCGCGGTGACGGCACCGGAAGCGGTTGCTTGAACGGCATGTCGCAAGCAGCACCTTTGTCGTCCGATGCCAAGACGTCCAAAACGCGTCGCAAATTTCTCGGCTTCGAGGTCACGCTTGATTGGCTGCTCCGCCCGCTGTTCGGCATTACCTTGGCCGCTATCGCGATCGCGGCGCTTTACTTCGGCGGCTACTGGTTTGCGGCGTTCATTGTTGTGGGAGCCGTCGCGGCCGTGCGCGAATGGCATCGCATGCGCGCGACCAGTTACTCAGCCTATTGGATCATATCGGCTGCAGGCATTGTAAGCGCCGCCGTTCTGGAGGTGGCTTTTTCAAGCGTATCGAGTGAAGGGATGCGCGGTTTGCCGTGGCTGGTACTCGCCGTAGCCGCTCTTATCACGTCCGTACTCGGATCGACACGGCGGGTCGAAGCTCTGTGGCACGCGGCGGCGCTGTTCTACATTGGCGTGCCAGCATTGTGTCTTGTTGCGATGCGCGAGGTGTTGCCACACGCGTTCTGGCTCTTGCTCGCAATCTTTATTTCGGTGTGGGCCACGGATACCGGCGCACTATTCGCCGGGAATTTGTTAAAGGGGCCGAAACTTTGGCCTGCGCTGTCGCCGAATAAAACCTGGGCGGGCTTCATTGGCGGAACAGTATTTGGAGCGGTCTTCGGCGCCATTGTATTCGCGTTGGCCCACGGCAATCTCATTTACGGTGCCGTGCTCGGTGCGATCGCAGCAGTGGTTGGCGCCGCTGGCGATCTATTTGAATCTTTTTTGAAACGCCGCGTTGGCCGCAAAAATAGCGGCAGCCTCATTCCGGGCCATGGTGGCGTGCTGGATCGTATCGATTCGATGTTGTTTGTTGCTCCAATTGCCGCCGTGTTGTTTCTTTTGCTTCACATCGATCCGCTTGTC
This sequence comes from Rhizomicrobium sp., assembly GCA_035551875.1. Lineage (GTDB taxonomy): Bacteria > Pseudomonadota > Alphaproteobacteria > Micropepsales > Micropepsaceae > Rhizomicrobium. Next base: position 2,942 of record DASZML010000318.1, on the reverse strand, counting down.
GGGGCCATGTCTTGACGCGGCCCGAACTCTCCTCGGTCGTTTCGCGGCGTGTTACCGTGCTGGGCAGCACAGGGTCTATCGGCAAAAGCACACTGGATGTCATCGCGCATGCGCGTAAAACTTATGGCGCGGATGCATATCCTATTGAAGCGTTAACGGCACAAACCAATGTCACAGAACTTGCAGAGCAGGTGCGCCAGTTTCATCCTCGCCGTGCTGTCATTGGTGATCCTTCGCAGTACGCGGAATTGAAGTCGGCATTGGTCGGCACCGATGTAGAAATTACCGTGGGCGAGGACGCTGTCATCGCTGCCGCTGCAAGCCCCAGCGACGTCGTCATGGTCGCCATCGTCGGCGTAGCGGGGTTGGCACCCGCTCTCGCGGCGGTACGCCGTGGCGTAACGATCGCGCTTGCCAACAAGGAATGCATCGTCGCGGCCGGCGACATATTCCGCCGCGCGATCGCAGAAGCCGGCGCGACGCTCATTCCCGTCGATTCTGAACACAATGCGGCATTCCAAATCCTGGATCATCAGGAAGGTCACGCGGTCGATCGTGTGACGCTCACGGCGTCGGGTGGCCCATTCCGCGATTGGGAGCGCGCGCGAATGGCGGTGGTCACGCCTGAGCAAGCGGTCGCGCATCCCAACTGGTCGATGGGTGCTAAGATTTCCGTCGATAGCGCCACGCTGATGAATAAAGGTCTTGAATTGATCGAGGCACATTTCCTATTCGATCAACCGTTGGAGAAGCTCGGCGTTCTCGTCCATCCGCAATCCATCGTGCACTGCCTGGTCTCGTACGCGGATGGATCCACGTTGGCGCATCTGTCTTCACCTGACATGCGCACGCCGATAGCGCATGCTTTGGCGTGGCCTCGGCGTATGTCGTCGCCCTCGCGCCGGTTAGACCTTTTGCAGTTAAAGCAACTGACATTCGAAAGGCCCGATCCGCTTCGCTTCCCCTGTTTGGAGCTTGCTCAGTCTTCGCTGCGTAGCGGCGGCCTTGCGCCGACAATCCTGAACGCGGCCAATGAAGTGGCTGTTCATGCTTTTCTCAACCGCAAGATCGGATTTCTGGACATCGCCCGCGTTGTCGAAGATACGCTTTCGTCGGATAATTCGGGCGGGCAGACGGCTGACGATCTCGAAGGTGTTATGGCCGCAGATCGCCATGCGCGTGTGTTAGCCAACCAGATTTGTAGCCGGGTTGCGGCGTAGGAGCTTGGATGTTGAACGCATTGCACGGGCTTATCGGTTGGGCGCCTCTTGGGTTACCAGCTTTCGTCTTTGTCGTGACCGTTGTCGTGTTTTTTCACGAGCTCGGACATTTTTCGGTCGCGCGGTTCTTCAATGTGACGGTCGATACATTCTCGATCGGCTTTGGCCGTCCCGTTGCGCAGTGGGTCGACAAGAAAAGCACCCGTTGGAAAATTGGATGGTTACCGCTCGGTGGCTACGTAAAGTTTCTGGGTGACGAGAACGCTGCCAGTCAACACGATCGCGAACTCTACGAGCGGCTTCCACCGGAGCTTCGCGCCAACACGTTGCAAGGCAAGCCGCTGTATCAGCGTGTATTGATTGTCGCTGCCGGACCTTTCGCCAATTTCATTCTGACGATCGTGATTTTCACGTTCATCTTCATGATTGTGGGTCCAGCCACGCTTCTCACGACAGTGGGCCAAGTGATGCCGAAATCGCCCGCTGCGATTGCCGGACTTCGCACGGGCGACACGATCACATCCGTCAACGGTCATGCTGTAGCGACGTTCGACGATCTGGTGCTTACCGTTCGTGCTGCAAAAGCTGGCGACCTCGCTATCGAATATACACGGCATGGATCATCGCAAATCGCCCATCTGCACGCTGGTTCGGTCGCCACATCCAATTTGTATGGCGACCATATTCACTACACCGGCATCGGCATCGGTGCGCTGCTCGCCGATTCGAATGCGCGCTTTACGCCGGCAGGACCCCTTGCTGCGGTCGGTCTCGCGTCCCAGGAAACCGTCGGCATCATGCAAACGTCGCTGACCTATCTGTGGCGCATCGTCACCGGCCAGTCCGGGGCCAACCAACTCAGCGGCACGGTGGGTATCGCGAATGCCTCCAAACAGGCGGCTTCAGCAGGCTTTACCAGCCTATTCCAACTAATAGCTCTCATTTCTGTAAGCATCGGGCTTATAAACCTTTTTCCCGTTCCCATTCTCGACGGGGGACACCTTCTGTATTATGGATGCGAGGCGATCTTGGGACGGCCGCTTGGTGAGCGGGCCCAGGACGTGGGATTTCGGTTGGGTTTGGCGTTGGTTTTGGGGCTATTTGTGCTGGCGGCCTGGAACGACCTCACTCGGCTAAATCTATTCTGAAACACGCGGCGCCGCCCGGTTAACCATCGGCGGTGCGCTTTTGAGACGAGCGGATGAGCCTTAACGCCTTCCTTTTCGCCCGGTGTAAGCGTGTGGCCCTCGTGATGGCGCTGCTTGCGGTGGCTATCGTGCCGGCGGCCGCCCAGTCGCTCAATCCGCAGCCCTCGACCGCTGCGGCTGCGCAAGACGAAGCGCCTGGCCCGATGATCAAACAGATCAATGTGACGGGTACACAGCGTATCGAAGCGGGGACGGTGATTTCTTATTTGTCCTTCCGGCAGGGTGATAATTACGATGAACAAGTCATCGACAAATCCCTGAAGTCGCTGTTCGCAACCGGCTTGTTCGCCGACGCCAAGTTCAACTGGGATCCGGCCAGTGGCACGATCACGATCAACGTCGTCGAAAACCCCATTATCAACCAGATCGTTTTTGAAGGAGAAGACAAGGTCTCTGAAAAAGACCTGACCAAGGAAGTTCAGTTAAAGCCGCGCCAGGTATTCACGCGCGCCAAAGTGCAAGCCGACGTACAGCGCATTATTGAGCTCTATCGGCGCAACGGTAAGTTCGCTGC
>DASZML010000317.1:0-2214 GCA_035551875.1 Rhizomicrobium sp. | reverse complement strand
AAAGTATTGTGGTCCGTCGATACGGTGGAGAACCACAGCCATACCTACACGATCACAGGCGCGCCGCGCGCGTTCGATGGCTTGATCGTCATTGGCAATGGCGGTGCGGAGTATGATAGCCGCGGCTATGTCACGGCGTATGATGCGGTGACGGGCAAGCAAGTCTGGCGTTTCCACGTCGTGCCCGGCGATCCGTCGAAGCCGCAAGAGAACGCAGCGCTCACCGCCGCTCTCAAGACGTGGGACACAACGGGCAAATACCGGTTCTGGAAGATCGGCGGCGGCGGCGCGCCATGGAACTCCTTTGCCTACGATCCGCAGCTCGATCTTGTTTATTTCGGCACCGGCAACGGCAATCCGTGGAATCGCGAAGTGCGTTCGCCAAAAGGCGGCGACAATCTCTATCTGTCATCGGTCGTCGCGCTGCATGCGAAGAGCGGACAGTTCGCATGGGCCTATCAAACGACGCCGGGCGATACGTGGGACTTCGACTCAACCGCCGACATCATCCTTGCCGATCTGACGATCGATGGGAAAGTGCGTCACGTCCTTATGCATGCTCCGAAGAACGGCTTCTTCTATGTGATCGATCGCGCGACGGGAAAGTTGATCAGCGCGGAGAAATTCGCCACCGTTACGTGGGCGAAGTCCATCGACATCAAGACGGGACGTCCTGTCGAAGAGCCTGGCGCGCGCTACACGAAAAAGATGGCTGTCGTTTTCCCGGCATCGACCGGAGCGCATAACTGGCAGCCGATGACGTTCGATCCACAAACGGGGCTGGTTTACATCCCGGCCATGGATGCGGCGGGCATCTTCGTGGGTCAGAAGGATTTCACCTACAAGCACGGCACCTGGAATCTGGGCGTGGATTTTGCAGCCGTCTCGCAAGCGGTTCTCGACATGATCAAGTCCGGTCATGCGCCCGCTGCGAGTCAGGGTTACATCAAGGCCTGGAATCCGGTCACGCAGAAGGAGGCGTGGCAGGTGTCGATGGGCGGCTCGTGGAACAGCGGATTGCTTTCGACCGCGGGCGGGCTGGTGTTCGGTGGCGATGCCTATGGCGATTTCACCGCCTATGACGCCAAGGCCGGGCACAAGCTTTGGTCGATCGATCTGAAGACCGGAATTCTGGCGCCCGCGATGAGCTACGAGACCGACGGGCAGCAATACATCGCACTGCTCGCGGGTTGGGGGGGCGCCGGCGGCATGGCGGCGTTCAAGGATGCGAACACGGCGCTCTCCAAATATCAAACTGATCAGGGCCGCTTGTTCGTATTCAAGCTTGGAGGCAAGCAGCAGGTCGCGGCATTGGCACCGGAGGGCACGCCGCCGGAAGAGCCGCCGCCGCAAACCGGCAACGCAGCGATGATGGCCAAAGGCTTCACGCTCTATCACCGCACATGCCTCGTCTGTCACGGATTCTTCGCGCAATCCGAAGGCGAGGTGCCGGACCTTCGCCTGATCCCGCGCAACATCTGGGATTCGTTCGACGACATCGTGCGCGGCGGCGCGCTGCAGGATGCTGGGATGGCGTCCTTTAAGGATGCGCTATCGAAGGACGATGTGGCCGACATCAAGGCTTACATCCTGCAGCAATCGCATCTCGCTTGGGATCAGGCCCATCCGAAAGCGAATGCGCCCGCCAAGCCCGTTCCGAAAGGTCCACCTGGTGCGCGCCCGGCGCATTGAGAATCGAAGATAGTAACGAGACGCGATATGACCGGCCGTTCAAGATCTGCCGGCGCAACAATCTGTCATGACGTAGTCTTCACGCCACTTTCCATATGGCGTTGGATTATCAAATGCGACGGAGCTTTCGGGATGTCGCGCGATGCACTTCGCGCTTGATGCATTGATTGTCGTTATCGTCGCCCGCAGCCGCATTCCTGGTGGGCTGGGATCGCGCGATGGCGCGCCTGTCGCCCGAGTTCGCGAAATTCCTGCGGCGCTACGATCCATGAGGCCAAAGAAAATAATTTTCCGCGCGCAGCAAAATTGCGCCGTTTTGGCAAATCGCCGTGGTATCAATGACTTAGCCTAAAATTCCTCCCAGGAGGAATAGTTGACACCGTTACGGTGGGGGTGTACAAACCTTCCAATTCTCGAATTGCGCCCGAAATTCAATCCGCCCGCGAAAGCGCGGCGGCTTTTTTCTTGTGCGCGCCAAATCGAAAGGCCAAGCCATGAAGAAACGGCTCTAACGCCGCCCCT
>DASZML010000316.1:0-2430 GCA_035551875.1 Rhizomicrobium sp. | reverse complement strand
GATGCTTCTAGCCGTGGGCATACTCGTGGACGGCGCGATTATCGTCGTCGAATACGCCGACCGCAAAATGACCGAAGGCCACCCGCCGAAGATCGCCTTCGCGGAAGCCGCGCATCGTATGTTCTGGCCGGTTGTCAGCGCGACGCTCACCATGATCAGCGCGTTCCTGCCGATGTTGATGTGGCCCGGCGTTTCCGGCCGGTTCATGAGCTACTTTCCGATCACTCTCATATTCGTGCTGTTTTCTTCGATGGTCGTGGCGCTGGTATTCCTGCCGGTTCTGGGCGGAACGATCGCAAGCCTTTTCGATCGGCTGTTCGGACCGGTTGAGCGTGATCATGAGCTCGAGCGTGCGATCGAAGCATCGGAAACCGGCGACTGGCGCGAGATCGGTGGAATCACGGGCTGGTATGCGCATCAAGCGGAACGTCTGTCGCGTTATCCGGGCCGCGTGATCGTTGGCGCGTTGGTCATCGTCGTAGGCGTGATCACATCTTTTTATGTGTTCAACAAGGGCACGGAATTCTTTGTCGATACCGATCCCGATTTCGCGAGCGTTCTGATTTCAGCGCGCGGCAATCTGTCGGCGGCAGAGAAGCGCAATATCGTCACCGACGTTGAACGTCGCGTCGCGAGCGTGGACGGCCTCAAATACATCTACGCGTCCGCGGGCGGACAGAGCAACAATCTGAACAGTCAAGGTGGCACGCCGGTGGACAACATCGGTCATCTCTCCATCGAGTTCAAAGATTACCGCGAACGCCGCCGCGGCGCCGACATCATCAAGACCATTCAGCAACGCACCGCCAATATTCCCGGCGTGCATGTGGAAGTTCGCTTGCCGCAGAACGGCCCACCGTCGGGCAAAGACGTGATGATCGACATTTCGTCGGATGATTACGCTTCTCTTGCCAACGTCACGGGAGCGATCCGCAAGCATTTGGATGAGCAGCCGGAGTTGCGGGACGTAGAAGATACGCGGCCGTTGCCTGGTATCGAATGGGACTTGAAAATCGACCGCGAAGTCGCGAGTCGCTTCGGCGCGAACGTGCAATCCATCGGCACAGCGATGCAGCTCGTTACCGACGGCATCTTCGTGGGCGATTATCGCCCTGACGATGCCGATCAGCAGGTGGATATCCGTGTGCGGTATCCCACCCAAGCCCGTGGCATTCACGCGCTGGACGATGTGCGCGTCGCGACGACCAATGGCATGGTTCCAGCTTCAACCTTCGTAAAGATCGTGCCTGCGCAGCAGGTAAACTCAGTCGAGCGCGTGAACGGGCATCGCGTCTATCACGTGCGCGCCAACATGAAAGCCGAATGCGCGCCCGGAATCACGGTTGACTGCGTGGCGCACAAAACGTTGCCGAGCGCGGAAGTGACGAAGCTCAAAAGCTGGTTGGACAAACAAGGTTTCCCCAGCACAGTGCTGGTGAAATTCCGCGGCGGTCAGGAAGAACAAGACGAGTCGATGAAGTTCCTGGGCGGCGCCGCGCTGATGGCGCTGTTCCTGATCGGTATCGTGCTGCTCGCGCTGTTCAACAGCTTCTATCATACGGGCCTGATCCTGGTGGCCGTGGTCCTCGCCATGATTGGCGCGATGTTCGGCATGGTCGTGATGGGTCAACCGTTCTCCGTGATAATGACCGGTACCGGCATGATGGCGCTCGCAGGAATTGTGGTGAACCACAACATCGTCTTGATCGATACCTTCCACCGCTTGCGCGATGCAGGCATGGAGCCGCTCGAAGCGATTATCCGTTCGAGCGCGCAACGCCTTCGCCCGGTATTTCTCACAACCATCACAGCCATCGGCGGATTGTTGCCGATGATGATGGCCGTCGAGATCAATTTCTTCGCACGCAGCGTCACTGTCGGCAGCCCGAACGCGATGATGTGGGTTCAGCTGTCGACGGCCATCGTGTTCGGCCTCGCCTTTTCCAAGCTGATCACCTTGGGTCTCGTGCCTGCGATGCTGGCGCTCCCCTATCGCATGCGTGAGAAGCGCGCGATGCGGCGTGCCCGGAAGGCGAACAAGACGGGTGGTCAACCGATCTCGGACGAGGTGTTGGCGAAGCTGCGCCAGCAACGTCCGAACCGGGAAGCGGCGGAATAGTCAGTCCGCTGCTGCCGAGGCTTCGCGTGCGATACCCGGCTTAACGTCCGGATCGTTCTCGATAGCCTTGAGAATTTCAGCGGCGGCAGCAGCTTCCTTCTGTTTATTCCACATTGCCGCGTAGTGGCCGCCACGGGCGACAAGATCGGAATGGCGGCCGCGCTCAATGATCTCGCCGTGATCGAGAACGAGAATCTCATCCGCATCCACCACGGTCGAAAGCCGATGCGCGATGACGAGCGATGTGCGATTGCGGGAAACTTCCTGCAGCGCGCCTTGGATTTCACGTTCCGTGTGCGTGTCGAGCGCGC
>DASZML010000315.1:0-4564 GCA_035551875.1 Rhizomicrobium sp. | reverse complement strand
GATGTGGTCGCGCGATGCCGAAGGCGATGTGCAAGTCGCAGGTGGCGGACGATACGACACGCTGCTGCAACAACTCGGTGCCAAACGCGCGATCCCGGCGGTCGGTTGTGCGATACGTACCGAGCGCGTGTTGGCAGTGCGCAATGTCGGAGCGAAGCGATGAAGCTGACGCTGGCATTTCCGTCGAAAGGCCGCTTGCAGGAGCAGGCGAATGAGTATTTCGCCGACGCCGGGCTCACCATGAGCAAGGCCGCCGGTGCGCGCGGTTATCGCGCCACGCTCGATGGCATGCCGGATGTCGACGTGATGCTGCTCTCCGCATCGGAGATCGCAGCGGCGCTGCAATCGGGCGACGTGCATCTGGGTATCACCGGCGAAGATCTGGTGCGCGAAGCGATGCCTGCTGACGGGCAGATCGCTTTGGTGAAAGCCCTCGGCTTCGGTTTCGCCGATGTCGTCGTCGCGGTGCCGCAAGCCTGGATCGATGTTTCCAGCATGACCGATCTCGACGATGTGTGCGCGGCCTTCTATCAGCGCCATCATCGTCGTCTTCGTGTCGCTACGAAGTACGTGAATTTGACGCGCAGCTTCTTCGCGAAAGCCGGCATCTGGGATTATCGCATCGTCGAAAGCGCGGGCGCGACGGAAGGCGCACCCGCTGCCGGTGCCGCCGAAGCCATCGTGGACATCACCACGACCGGCGCAACGCTGGCAGCGAACAACCTCAAATTGCTAGCGGACGGTACGATCCTGAAAAGCCAGTCGCATCTCGCGGCAAGCCTGTGCGCGGATTGGGATGCGCCGTCGGCTGGGGCCGCGAAGAAACTGCTGGCCCGCATGGCCGCGCGTGAACGGGCGAAGTCTTCTTTCGTGCTTCGCACGCGCTTGAACCGAAAGCCGGAAGCGGCGCTCGCCGCCTGCGCCAAATTCGGTGTTTCGATGTTATCACGGCCGGCGAAGGGCAATGCGAGCGGCGAGTATTCTCTTCTCTGTCCGCGGGGCGCATTGACGGATGCTATCTCGCAGCTCCGCAAGCGCGGCGCGGCAGGATCTGTTTCGGCGCAGACTGTGGATTATGTGTTCGAGACAGAAGAGCCGCTGATCGCGTCCTTCGAAAAGTTCATTCAGGCTTGATCGCGCGCGAGAGACGGATGGCGTCGTCGTCGCTGTGATAAATTCCGAAGCCAATTCGTAATCGGTCACCACGGTAATCCGCGATAATGTTCTGCGCGGCGAGATGCTGAACGATCTTTCCAGCATCCTCGGTTTTGAAGGCGAGAAATCGTCCACGGGTTGTTTCGTCTGGAACTACCAGATCGCTGCTGCGGATCACGGCCTTTTGCCGATCGAGTTCTGACAGAAATGCCCGCTCGACGCCGCGGACATGCGCGAGCATCTTCGTGACGGTTCGCCCTTCGCTTGAAAGCCAATCCTGCACAGCATTGAAGCGGTAGAGCGCGGAGACATCGAACGTCGCGCCGAGAAAGCGGCTGCCGTCTGAGCCGTAAGGAACACCTTTCGCACCGCTTTCGAGCGCGCCAAACCCGGCATACCAACCGGTGTCCCGTGGGCGAGGGCCATAACCGGGCGGGCAATGCAGGAAGCATGCGCCTTCGCCGGCCATTGCGTATTTGTATGCGCCGGCGAGATAGAAGGCGCGGTCTGCGATCGCGCTGATGTCAGTCGGGATCGCCATGAAGCCGTGATAGCCGTCGATGACGATGAACGTTGCGGGGTCCGGAACGGCGCGAACGATGGCCTTGATATCCTGGATGGCGAATCCGGAATCGAAAAACACCTGGCTGAGGAAAACCAGATCGTGTCCGCCTTTGGACGCTGCTTCGCAAAACCGGTTCTCGAACGTGTCGAACGGCTCGGTGGCGATGCGTTGAACTGAGACGGCGCCGTCTTCTTCGAATCGTGCGATCTGTCGCGAGAAACTATGAAACTCGGAGGCGGTGGTCAGGATTTTGACCGGCTTGTCTTTCGGAAAACACGACAGCAACCGAAGCACGAAAGAATGCGTGTTGGGACCGAAAGCGATGCTGGTTGGATCAGGTAATCCAATCTGCCGCGCAATGTGCTTCTGAGCGGCGGGGATGACTTCGCCGAAGACAAGGTCCCATTTGTGATCGAGCAGCCGCGCCGCATCGCGCCAAGCCGTTTCTTGTGCTGCCAACGTCACGTCCGGCCAGGGATGATGACTATGCGCCGCAACATGGAGCGGCGCACCCGGCCGCCCAGCACTCAGTTTGAATCCGTTCACTGCGGCGAGACCGGGCCGTTCTTGATATCCGAATCGGTCAGATGCTCCGCCTTCCATCGCATCATCATGGTGATGCGGCTGCGTCCCGAAGGATGATCGTAGAACACAAATTCTTCCAGCGGAGACGGATCGAGCTTGCGGTATTCACTGAGTTGTAGCGTCGCCTGCGCGAAAGCATCGGGAAGGCGCACGGCATTGACGCCAAATATATCAGCTTGCGCCTCGGTTGTTCGCGAGATCGTATTTTCGACGGGGGTTGCGACCAAAAAGAAGACCGTCATCAGCGCCGACAGGACAGGTAACCCAGCAGGATCGTCTACCGTGCGCACGTCCCAGTTGCCGCCAAAAATGTTGGTAAGCCCTCCAAAGCCCCAGGCAATGAATCCAAAGCCAATGAAGAAAACGAGACCCTCGAATGTGATGAGCCTGACGGCGTGATCCAGCACATAATGGCCCATTTCATGACCGAGAACGGCGATGATTTCGTCCTGGTTCTTGCTCCGCTTCATCAGATTGTCGTTCAGCGAAATCCGCGTGGTTCCAAGAAATCCCGACACATTTGCGGAAATCCGTTTGGTCTGACGCGACGCGTCGAACTCATAGACGTTCGTTGCCGGAATTCCTTCGGAGCGCGCTATGGACAATATGCGGTCTTTCAGCGGGCTTTCGTTGAGCGGTGTGTAAGTGTTGAAAATTGGTGCGATGAAGACAGGGGCAATCATCGCCGCGATCATGAAGAAAATGACTGCGACAACGGTAGCCCATGCCCACCAATAACGCGGCGCACGGCGAATAAATGCGTAGACAATCGTTGCTACGATGACAAAGCCCACGATGCCGACCAAAGCACCTTTGGCGAAGTCGCCGAACCACTGCATGAAATTCTGGTTGGACAGGCCGTATGCGTGCTCTCGAATGAAATCCTCATAGATCGTGAGCGGAAACGAAAGGACCGTAATGGCGACGAAATATATCGCGACATAGATCGGAACCTGCCAAAATCGGGAGCGCGTGCACGTCACGGAAAAATTGCGGATCGCTGCGGAAACGCGCGTCCAAAGCAGGAGCGCGGAGATCGCGATCGCCCACAGTGCGTCGATTAGGATCAGCCAATAGCCGCCCTCGAAATAAGCATCGGATTTCGCGCGCGCTTCGCCATTGACCTGCGCCAGATAGGCGTTGGTGGCCTTGTCGGCATCGAATGGCGGTAGTGGCTTGGCGACCGCCGGGAGCGGCGCGACGTGGACAGTAGATGTCGGCGCAGGCAAAGGCTCGCTCTGCGCGAAGCTGGGCGATGCCACAAACATTCCAAGCAGCAACGCTGCAAAAAACAGGGCGATTTTGTTGGCCATATTTCCGGTTCCCCTCGAAGCGATTGCGAGCCTACCAGAAGCAGCGTGCCCTGCCAGCGGTTCAGCGCGCAAGAAGCTCGCGGTAGAGCCCAATCGTTTCGCAGCACATGCGTTCAAGCGAGTAATTGTTCGCGATGTGCGTGCGGCCTGCGCGGCCCATATCGGAAAGTGCGTCCGGCGTTATCCGCATCACATGCTCAATGGCGTCCGCGAGAGCCAAGGCATTTCCCGGAGGGAACAAAATACCAGAGACGTTCCCCACGACCGTCTCTCTGGCGCCGCCGTGATCGGCTGCGATGACCGGGCGGGCCATCGCGCTTGCTTCGGCGGCCACACGGCCGAAAGCTTCCGGATCACTGGATGCCGACACGACGAGATCAGCCGCAGCATATGCCGTCGCCATATCCTCGATATGGCCCACAATGCGAACGCAATCTGCGATGCCTGTGTCCGCAATGCGTTTCAAGAGCTCAGCCTCGTAGGCATTCCTGCCCTGGGCGTCTCCGGCGAATATAACGCGCAGCTTGCGCGGTAGATGTTTCATCTTGAGCTGTGCAGCCGCTTCGATGACGAGCATTTGTCCTTTCCAGCGCGTCAACCGTCCAGGAAGCATCGCGACAAAATCGCGTTCGTCCGTACCCCATTGGGCACGCAGAGCCGCAACTTTCGCGGGCGGAATGCCTGCCGGATCGAAACGTGACAGATCGATCCCGCGTGGAATGACAACCGGTTTGTTTGGCAGTGTCTTGTATTCACGCTCGATATGCGCCGCGGTCCATTCGGAATTGGCGATCACCACATCGCCGCGTTTCATCACCGAGTTGTAGAAACGCTTGAGAGGATTCGATGCGTTATAGATGCCGTGGTAGGTAGTGACGAAAGGAACGTGCGCAATTCGGGCCGCCCATAACGCACTCCAGGCAGGCGCGCGCGAACGCGCGTGAAC
>DASZML010000314.1:0-5165 GCA_035551875.1 Rhizomicrobium sp. | reverse complement strand
GAGCTTCATGCGACCGCTGATACCGGCGGAGGAGCGCTTGGCGACCTTCTCGTAGTCGTCGGAGAATCCCAACGCGCCAAAAGAGAGCGTCACAAAGAGGACGATCCAGACATAAGCGTCCGTCAGATCGGCCCACAGCAGGGTCGCGATCACCGACGAGATCAAAATCATAAAGCCGCCCATCGTGGGCGTGCCTTGCTTTTCGAGAACGTGGCGCTGCGGACCGTCTTCGCGGATCGGCTGGCCTTTGCCCTGCTTCAGCCGCAACCACGCGATCATCGACGGCCCGATCACGAACGCGATGAGCAGCGCCGTCATGATCGCGCCACCCGCCCGGAACGTGATGTAGCGGAAGACGTTGAAGATCGCGCTCTTATCAGCCAGCGGGACGAGGAAATATGGAAACACGAATCCTCCCTAAGCCGCGAGGCCGCGCGCTTTGAGCGCGTCGATAATGGTGATCATGCGGCTGCCATTCGAACCTTTGACAAGGACGACATCGCCGTCGCGCGTTTCGCTCGCGACTTTTGCTGCAATGTCTTGCGACGTTGCGCCGTAACTTCCGCGGCGGGAGGATGGCAAGGCGTCCCACAACGATTTCATCTGCGGCCCGTTGGCGAACACGACGTCGACTTTCGCTTCTTCGATATCCCTGGCGAGCGAAGCATGATGCGCCGGACCGTCCACACCCATTTCGAGCATGTCGCCCAGCACCGCGATGCGGCGGCGCGCTTTCGAAGAGCCGAGCAAAGATAGTGCTGCGCGCATGGAGGCAGTGTTGGCGTTGTAGCTTTCGTCGATCACTTCGGCGGTGCCGCCATCGGCGACGATCTTGAAGCGGGCACCGCGGCCTTTAAGTGCGGCAAAGGCCGAGATCGCTGCAGCGGCGTTGAGCACATCGCCTTCAAGTGCGGCTACCGACAGCAACGCGCCGACGGCATTGCTCGCGATATGCGCACCCGGCGCGCCGATGCGGAAATCGACGCGACGGCCCATGATATCGCTTTCGACTTTCATACCGTCATCCAGTTCATGGAAATTGAGCAGTTTCGCGTCCGTGCCTTTCGAGCCGAAAGTGAGTTGTCGCGTCACGCCCGCTTGCTTCGCACGCGTGGAAAGCCGCTCGGCGTATTCGCTGTCGGCGGGGATAAGCGCAGCGCCGCCGGGCAGCAGACCTTCAAAGATTTCAGATTTCGCATCGGCGATGGCTTCACAATTTCCGAAGAATTCCAAGTGCGCCGGTGCGATTGTTGTAATGAGTGCCACGTGCGGGCGAACAAAGCTGACGAGATTTCGTAACTCGCCGAAATGATTCATGCCGACCTCGAAGACACCAAACTGCGTCTCGCGCGGCATCGACGCCAAACTCAACGGCACGCCCCAATGATTGTTATAAGAGGCCGCCGACGCGTGCGTGCTGCCCAGCGCGCCGAAGGCGAGACGGAGCATCTCTTTGGTGGTCGTTTTGCCCGCACTGCCCGTCACGGCGATGATCTTGGCGCGGCTGCGCGCGCGCGAGGCGGCGGCCAGATCTTCGAGACCGCGCTGCACATGCGCCACTTGAAGCAACGGGCCTTTCGCGCCTTTGACTTCGCGCGAAACGAGCGCAGCCGACGCCTTCGCGTCGAACGCCGCGTTGACAAAATCATGACCGTCTCGCGCATCGCCTTTCAGCGCGACGAACAGATCGCCCGCTTTCAAGGTGCGCGTATCGATCGACATTCCGCCCGCGTCAAAGGCGCGCGATGCATGACCGAGTGTAGCAGCCTCCGCCTCCTTGCTGCTCCAGAGCGCGCTCATGCGGCCTCCGCAGCATAGCCGCCCAATGAGAGCGCCGCTTTGATCGCTTCATTCTTGTCGAGAAACGGGCGCGTCACAGCGCCGATTGTTTGGCCGGATTCGTGACCTTTGCCGGCGATGACGAGAACGTCGCCGTCGCCCAAACCGGCAACTGCTTCTTTAATTGCAAGTGCGCGGTCGCCGATATCGCGAGCGCCTAGCGCGCCAGCGAGAACTTCCTTGCGGATACCCGCTGGATCTTCGCTGCGCGGATTGTCGTCCGTGACAATCGCGACATCCGCCAGACGAACGGCCGCTGCTCCCATCAACGGACGCTTGCCCTTATCGCGATCGCCACCGCACCCAAAGACTACATGCAACTCGTGGCGCACATGTGGTCGCACGGCTTTCAACACGGTTTCGAGCGCATCCGGTGTATGTGCGTAGTCGACAAAGATCGGCGCGCCGGATTTCGCGTACGCCACTTTTTGCAAACGGCCTTCGGCTCCGTGCAGGTTCTCCAAAGCCGCGAAGACTTTAGCCACCTCATCGCCGAGGCCGATGGCGAGACCGGCGGCGACCAGCGCATTGCTCGCCTGGAAATCGCCAACCAGCGGCAGCTCAACTGAATAAGTTTTGCCTTCATAGACGATCTTCAGCGTCTGCCCATCATCGCGCGCGATGCGATCGGCAAGACAAAGCGTTTCGCCTTCGACGCCAACGGTGACTAGCTTCAGACCACGATCGTTAGCGACCTCAACAAAACTCGCCGCATAATCGGGATCGACATTCACGACCGCGACACCACCGTCGCGGACAACTTCTTTGAACAGGCGCAGCTTCGCCGCGAGGTAATGTTCGATGCTCGGGTGATAGTCGAGATGATCGCGCGTCAGGTTGGTGAAGCCAGCGGCGGCGACTTCCACGCCATCCAACCGATACTGATCCAGCCCGTGGCTAGACGCTTCCAGCGCCAGGTGGTCGACGCCTTGCTCTGCCAACTGCTTCAACAACCGATGCACTTGAACGGGGTCCGGCGTCGTGTGCTGCAAGTCGATCTTGCCGGACGGCGTCATCACGCCGATCGTCCCCATGCTCGCCGCTTGAAAGCCTTGCGCTTCCCAGATCTGGCGCAGGAACACAGACACCGATGTCTTGCCGTTCGTACCCGTGATCGCCGCGATAGTTTTGGGCTGCGCGCCGAAGAATTTCGCCGCCAATCGCGCGAGCCGAAGGCGTGGATTCTCGTCCGGAATAAAGCGAACGCCCAAAGCTTCGGCATCTCCGCGCGCTTCGGGGCGTGCCAGCACTGCCACCGCGCCGCGCTTCACCGCGTCGGACATGAACGCGGCGCCGTTCGCGCGCGAACCGTTCAGCGCGGCGAACAGATAACCCGGCTTCACCTCGCGGCTGTCGCTCGCGAGCCCGGTAAAATCAGAAACGGACTCCATGGGGCTTATGCCCACCTTACCCGAACCCATCCTCGCGCCGGATTGTGGTTCCATTATGAATTGCTCTTCGTCGGTGCATGCGGCACGACGGCGGCGGCGGGCATTTCGAGCATTGGCGCGATGTGGGCGATCACGTCGCCAGCCAGCGGCGCTGCGGTATGGCCCGCCAGCGCCATGACGCCCTCGGCATTCGCGCCGTGCGGCTCATCCAGCATCACGAACACCAGATAGCGAGGGTTATCAATGGGAAACGCTGCGCAGAATGAGGTCAGCAATTTGTGAGCGACATAGCGCCCATGCTCGTTCTTCTCAGCGGAGCCGGTTTTGCCGCCGACATTGTATCCCAAGACATCGGCCGATTTGCCGGTGCCGTCGGTGACGACATAGCGGAGCAATTCCCGCATACCCGCGCTGGTTGCTGGCTTGATGACTTGCTCGCCGCGGCGGTCGCCGTCCTGCTTGAGGAATGTCGGCGTGATGCGGCGGCCGCCGTTCACGACGATCGACGCGGCGGTGACGAAAGCAAGCGGGCTGACCGAGATACCGTGGCCGAAACCTATCGTCGCGGTTTCGACCTGTCCCCAATGCCGCGGCAAGATCGGGCGCGACCATTCCGCCAACTCAGAATGCGGCGCCTCTAGCAATCCGAGACTGGCGAGGAACGCGCGTTGACGATCTGGTCCAGACCGCAACGCGATCTGAGCGGTACCCGCGTTGGATGACTGCGCAAGAATATCGCGCGCCTTCATCAAAGCGGGCATGCGCTCCGCATCGCGGATGGTGTACTTGTCGATCTTGAATCCGCTTCCCACAGGCAAGAGTTCGTCCATACGCGTCGTGTGATCTTCCAGCGCAAGCGCGAAGGAGAATATCTTAAAGACAGAACCAAGCTCGTAGTCGTCCTGCGCCATGCGATTGCGTCGTGGATCGATGCCTTTCTGCGCATCTTCCGGCGTATCGGGCAGCGATGCCATTGCAAGCACTTCGCCGGTATTCACGTTCATCACGATGCCGCCGGCGGCGAGAGCGCCATATTTTTTTCTCGCGGCATCGACTTGGCTTTCCAGCACGTATTGCACGCGCATATCGAGCGAGAGCTGCGCCGACGAACCAGAAGCCAGCCGCGCATTCAACCCGCGTTCCAGACCGTCAACACCACGGCCGCCACTTACGGCTTCGGTCGCGCCAATGACCTGCACGGCTGCGATGCCTTGCGGATAGAAGCGCTTCACGGCCGGATGAAACTCGAGTCCGGGCAAACCCAAATGCATGACGCGATCACGCACGTCCGGCGAAATCTGCCGCGCGATGAGAACGTAGCTGTGTTTGCTGGCGAACGCTTTTTCGAGACGCGCGAGGTTTGCGCCAGTCGCCGACGCCAAAACGCGCGCCGCTTCTTCCTTGTCCCAGAAAGTATGAGGCGTCGCGTAGAGATCGAACACCGGCAGACCGCGCGCGAGCAGCTCGCCATTGCGATCCACAATGTCCGCGCGCACCGGCGGCGCATCGTCCACGGCAACAACACTTGCGCCCGTGACACGGCCCTTGAACATGGCCAGATCGATGAGACGCACGCCAATCAGCGCGAACGCCATCACACAGATTCCGGCCGCCACGACGATACGTCTTTGGATCAGCGACGGAACGGTTGCGGCCATCGACGATCAGTTTCCGCGCGCCGCCACGACATGCAGATTCGCCGTGTCACGCGATGGCGCAACCAGGCTCGCATTCTGAACCGGATCGGCATTGAGCGGCGATTCTTCGCCACGGCGCGGCAACATCTCGAAGGAGGACAGCTCGACCGTGGGCGTATCGTCCATGCCAAGCCGGGTTTCGGCGAGATGCTGGATACGCTCTGGGTTGGCCACGCGCTGCCATTCGGCCTGCAGCACGCTCAGCGTACTTCTTTCATCGACGATCTGGCGCTCGACG
>DASZML010000313.1:0-3369 GCA_035551875.1 Rhizomicrobium sp. | reverse complement strand
GCAGGCCAGCGCGATACCGACGATCCATGTCGGCGACAGATCGGTGTCGCGCAGATCGGCGGTGCCGGCGACGCGCGCGCGATTGGCGCTAAGGGTCGAGACAACGCCGCGCACGACGGGGCCGATCAGCTTGAGCAGCGTCCACACCGAGGCGACGGCAATCGCACCGGCGCCGATGAAGCGCACATCATGCCGCCAGATTTGATCGGTGTAGGCATCGATGGTCCCGGTCATCGGATGCAGAGACGTGAGATAGGGGACGAAGCCAGCCCACGAAATCAGCAGACCCAACAGCATCGCCATCCCGACACTGAGACCGACAAGATATCCCGCACCAACCAGTGCCAGCGAATATCCCATGTCGAAAAAACTCGAACCGCCCGCCGTGAGCATGAAGTATTTCTGATATCCCCCGGCCGCGAAGCGCGTGGCCGCAACGATCTGCAATACTGCGGCGGCAATGGCGCTGTAGATGACGGCCAGCAATCCTTCGCGCGATTCTGCGCTTGCTTGCGTACGTGCCGCTTCGCCGACTTCCAGAACTTCCGCCGCCGCAACGCCTTCGGGATAAGGAAGATCGGATGTCGTTACCATCGCGCGGCGCAATGGGATCGTGAACAACACGCCCAGCACTCCGCCGCTCGCGCAAACCCAGAACGACGTCCAGAACGGAAAGCCTGTCCACCATCCGACAATGACCAAGCCGGGCAACACAAAGATGATGGCCGACAATGTTCCGGCGGCGCTGGCGACTGTCTGCACGATATTGTTTTCGAGAATCGTCGAATTCTTGAACGTCGAAAGCACCGCCATGGAGATCACGGCGGCGGGAATGGATGTCGCGAAGGTGAGGCCGACTTTCAGGCCGAGATAGACATTCGCTGCCGTGAACACGAGCGTGATGAGCACGCCCAGAATTACGCCGCGCAACGTGAATTCCAAAGTCTTCTTGCCTACCGCCGACATGCGAATCCGCCCGTTAGTGCGCTCTCACCATGGCCCGGCAATCGGCATAAAAAAAGAGGCCGCCGCGACACCGGGACGTGATAGAGACGCGAGATAGCGAAATTCACAGGGCTCAAGACTGCTTGGCTACGCTCGAATTCTTCTTCGATTGCTCATCGCCGTGGACCTACCTCGCGTTCACGCGGATTCAGGATGTGATCGCACGCACCATGGCGCATGTGGTGTGGAAGCCGGTGCTCGTCGGTGGCATTTTCAACGCCGTGAACAAGGATGTTTACGAGCGCCGCGCAAATCCGGATCCGCGCAAAGCGACGTACTCCGAAAAAGATCTGCAAGACTGGGCGCGGCTGGCAGAAATAAAAATTGGAAAGCCGAAGCCGTTTCCGGTCAACGCCGTTCTCGAAATGCGCTGTTGTCTCGCCGCGGATGAACAAGGAAAGCTGGTTCCGTTCGCGCGCGGCTGTTTCGAAGCCTATTGGAGCGAACTGAAAGATGTCAGCCAGCCGGACGTGATCGCCGACGTTTGCCGGGCGGTTGGGCTCGATGCGGACAGGGTTCTCGCCCGCTCGTCCGCGCAAGAGATAAAAGACAAGCTGCGCGCCAATACCGATGACGTGATTGCGCGTTGCGGATTTGGGTCGCCGACCATGTTCGTGAACGGAAACGATATGTATTTCGGCAATGATCGTTTGCCGCTGGTCGAAGCGGCACTGATACGGGCCGGCTGATGGATTCGACGGACAACTCCAATTACTGGGCTGGCAGCGAGCCGCCGGAAGAGCTAGGACCACAGCCGTTTTTGCGCCTGCCCTGGACGGTTGGCCTGCTCGCACTTTTGCTGATCGCAACGCATTTTGCGCGGACGCTGCTCTCAGAAAACCTTTCGAACATCATCGTCGCCGAATACGGATTCATCCCCGCATTCTATTCTTCGGCTTTTCTGGCAGCGCATCACGTCAACGCAGGATCGCTTTTCGATCGCGCAGTTCCGTTTGTCAGTTACATGTTCATCCACGGAAGCTGGACGCATGTTTTGATCAACACGCTTTGGCTTCTCGCCTTCGGGCCGCCGGTCGCGCGCCGGTTCGGAGCCGCTCGTTTTTTCCTGCTCTTTATTCTGTCGGGAATTGCCGGCGCGGCTGCGCAGTTGGCTTTGAGCTGGGGCAGTGCCGATCCAATCATCGGCGCGTCCGCCGGTGTCGCGGGTCTCATGGCCATATGCTTCCGCCTCATCGGGCAGGGGCCGTTGACGGCCCAGCCGCGTGGCAAACTCGCACCGCTTCTTTCGCGACAGGTCCTTACATGGACGGCGATCTGGGTGGTCATCAACATCGTCGCGGGTCTGACAGGATTGGGTGGCGGACCCGGCGCACCGCAAGCCGTCGCCTGGCAGGCCCATCTGGGCGGCTATTTTGCCGGTCTTTTACTATGTGGCCTGTTTGACCCCTTAGACGGTTGAACCCGACGGGTTGCACCATAGTTATAGAGAAGCCCATCAGGAGGCTTCGATGTCCGACACGAACTCTGCAGGAAACGCCGGCGCTATCCCGCCGCATCCCGAAACTGTCCGTCCGCCGTTTCCGGCCGTGCGTATTCTTTACGCGATCGGCTTCGCGTTCATCGCCTATTTCGTACTGATTGCACTGTTCCTGATCGCCGTCATTCAACTGGCAATGCTGGTCATCAATGGCCGGGCGAATGAGGAGCTCAAAGGCTTCAGCCTGAATCTCGTGCAGTATTTGTGGGAGTTGCTGACATTCATTACGTTCGCGCGCGATGAGCAGCCGTTCCCCATCGGGCCCTTCCCGCGTACCCATTGAAGGTCACCGGGCGCTTCCGCTCTTTCAGCTCGCGCCCGACAAGCTGCATCTCAATCATGGAAGTTATGGCGCGCTGCCCCAATCGGTAGCCGCCGAACAGGAACGTATTCGCGCTGATATCGAGCGCGACCCCACCTCATTTTTCAACAATGTTTTGCCCGGTGAGTTGCGGCGGCTCGCCGGGTTAGCAGCACAAAACTTTGGCGGCGAAGCGACGGATTGGGTGTTCGTTGAGAACGCGACCTTCGCTGTAAGCTCGATTTTATCGTCATTTCCGGTTCGCGATGGCGATGAAATCCTGACGACATCGCACGCCTATGGCGCCGTGCTGAAAGCGATGCGCGTTTATGCAGCAAGGCAAGGTGCGAAGCTCGTTGTCGCCGCAATTCCGTCTATCGTAGAGGGCGAAGACCAGATCGTCGAAGCGATCGCGCAGTCTTTCTCACCGCGTACGAAACTGCTGATCGTCGATCACATCACATCGCCGACGGCCATTGTGTTTCCTGTCGCGCGAATTGCGAAACTGGCGCACGCTGCCGGCATCGCCGTGCTGGTGGATGGCGCGCATGCACCGGGACACATC
>DASZML010000312.1:0-2991 GCA_035551875.1 Rhizomicrobium sp. | reverse complement strand
GATATCGCGGCCGCGCGGCGTTCTGACCGGCGAGGCATAGCCCGCGCGGTTCACGATCTCTGCGAACTTCTCGATCTGCTCCCAATCCGAACATTCATACGGCGCGCCGGGCCAGGGATTGAACGGGATGAGATTGATCTTCGCAGGGATGCCGCGCACCAGCCTCACCAGCTCTTTGGCATCGGCAAGCGAGTCATTCACGCCTTTGAGCATCACATATTCAAACGTGATGCGGCGCGCGTTGGACGCGCCGGGATAATCGCGGCACGCCTGGATCAATTCGGCGATCTTGTATTTCTTGTTGAGGGGCACGATCACATCGCGCACCTCGTCGCGCACGGCGTGCAGCGAAATCGCGAGCGAGCAACCGATCTCGTCGCCCGCGCGCTTGATCATCGGCACGACACCGGCGGTGGACAGCGTCACGCGACGTTTGGAGAGCGCGAGGCCATCGCCATCCGTCACCAGCGCCAGTGCGGCTTTGACATTGTCGAAATTGTAGAGCGGCTCGCCCATCCCCATCATCACCACATTGGTGACGCGCCGGCCCGGCGCGGTGGACGGCCAATCGTTCAGCGAATCCTTCGCGATCATCACCTGCCCCACAATTTCGTCGGGCGTGAGATTGCGCACGAGCTTCTGCGTGCCGGTGTGGCAGAAGCGGCAGTTCAGCGTGCAGCCGACCTGCGAGGACACGCACAGCGTCCCGCGATCTTTTTCCGGGATGAAGACCGTCTCGAATTCCTGGCCGCCGGATTTCAGAAGCCATTTGCGCGTGCCGTCGTTCGAGATCTGCTCGCTAACGACTTGCGGTCGCGCCAGCGAGAAACTCTGCACCAGGGTCTCACGAAAATCCTTCGACAGATTGGTCATGCTCGCAAAATCGCGCGCGCCGCGAACATGAATCCAGTTCTGCACCTGACGCATGCGCATAGTCGCGTGCTTGGGCTCGATGCCCGCCCCGACCAACGCCGCTTTCAGATCATCCGGCAAAAGGCCGATGAGATTTATGGTGGTTACATCCCGCATTCGGAATGGATCTTGTCCACGGCGTCGGAAATGCCGCCGAGCGAATAGGTGTCGTGCGTCATCGTCCCGCGCTTGGAAATGCCGGTGACGATCAACTGCTGGCCGCTGCGCATGTCCGACACAAGACGTGCTTCATCGTCCGTACTCTTCAGCCACGCATTGCCGTCGCCGCCGTCGTTCTTGGTGAAGAAGGTGAACTTGTCGGAGCCGACTTCCACCGTGACGGTGCTGCCGTCTTTGTATTGATAGCCAGACTCGACCTCCGGCTCACCCTTCGCCTTGCGCGACGGCCAATCATTGATGAGGAACGCAATCGCATCGCGCTTGGCTTTCGCCGGGATGCTTGATTGCGGTTTGGCGATGACGAAACAGACCTTCGCGTCACCATCCCCATTGCTGTAGGCCGACCAGCTCTTGAACACACCGAGCGATGTCGGCGCGGCGGTGGCCGATGCGGCAGTCAGAACAAGAGCGGCAGAGGCGAGCAAAATACGGTTCATCGTGGTTCCAACCCTTGTGATGGTCTGTTCGACGGCAAGACGGATTCATCCAACGGAAATCGGGCCTTAATATGTCGCGGACGGCTGGGAAGATAGAGTCCGGACGGCGAAAAATCCACCCATCCGATAGCCGCGCTGTGCGGGTGTTTCAGGCGGGGACGTAGACGAAATCGATCAGATAGACCTTCTCGCCGCGTCCATGCTTGGCCGTTTTGAGAAGATCGACCACGCCCGCAAAACCACTGCGCCGGGCGAGCGCGGGCGTGATATCGGTTAACTCGATCTCGCGCATTGTGGTCACTTTCACGAAGCCGTGGTCGAGCGCATAGCGCCCGCCGATTTTCACACGCGGGCTTTGCCATATTCGTACGGTGCAAGTGACGTCGCCCCGCTTGATCGGCTCGCGCAAGTGCTTGGTGAACGTCATGCCTTGGCTCTCTCGATTTCCTCCTCGACCTCGCCCAGCGTGTTCTTGCCGAAATAGATCTCGTCGCCGACGAAAAAGGTCGGGCTGCCAAAGGCGCCGCGCGCGACGGCCTTCTCGGTATTGTTCATCAACCCTTGCTTCACTTCGGGAGTCTGCGCGGCGGCGATCAGCGCGTCGGCATCGAGACCGGATTCCAGAAGCGCGGCGCGGATCACGGCCGGGTCGTCCATCTTCTTGGGCTCTTCCCACATGTGATGGAACACCGCGTCCGCATAGCGCGGCAGGAAGCCCATGTGCTGCGCCGCCACCGCCATGCGCATCAGCGCCAGCGTGTTCACCGGGAAGTTCGGATTGAATTTATATTTGTCGAGCTTGTGCTTCTTCACGAAGCGTTGCGATTCCAGCATCTCATACGGCATCTTGTTCTTGATATTGCCGAAGGCGATAGCGGGCGCCTGATTGCCCGTGAGCTTGAAGATGCCGCCGAGCAGTACGGGGACGTAAGTGAACGAAACGCCGGTGCGCTTTTCAATATCGGGAATGACCTTGTGCGCAAAATAAGCGTTGGGGCTTCCGAAATCGAACAGGAAATCCACTCTGGGCGTCATCAGAATTTCTCCGCGAAGGGACGAATATCGAGTTCGTGAGTCCAGCCATCCCGCTTCTGGCTGTGCAGATACCAATAGGCATCAGCGATGGAATCCGGCTCCATCAACGTATCGGGCGGCAAATGATCGGGATCGCCACCACTGGACTTGATCCGTTCGCGCACGAACGCGGTATCGACGCCGGAGTCGATGACGAGATGCGCCACATGGATGTTCTTGGGCCCTAGCTCGCGCGCCATGCTCTGCGCGACGGCGCGCAAGCCGAACTTGGCGCTGGCGAAAGCCGCGTAACCTTTGCCGCCGCGCAACGAGGCCGTCGCGCCTGTGAAGAGGATCGTGCCCTGCCCGTGCGGCAACATGATGCGCGCGGCTTCGCGGCCCGCGAGGAAGCCCGCGTAGCACGCCATCTCCCAAACTTTGCGGAACA
>DASZML010000311.1:0-2710 GCA_035551875.1 Rhizomicrobium sp. | reverse complement strand
GGCCATCGTCATACGCACCGCGAAACTGCACGCCGGACCGAAGGCGTCGGAAAGCGTTTCGGCGACGCTGCAACGCGATGCAGAAGTCGACGTGCTGGAGCACAGCGGCAACTGGACGCGCGTGCGTTCGACCAACAAAGACGGCAAGCCTGCCGAAGGATGGGTTTTCAGCTCGTTCCTGCAAGACGTCGTGGACGATAAGGCCAGCGCCAAATAGGGCGCTTATCATTCGCCAGACGGCATTGCATATTCCGGCGATGCTTCGCGATCTCACTCTTTATGTCCTGCGCCACGGCGAATGCGAGCACAACGCGCTCGGCGTAGTCGCCGGACAGAACGACTCACCTCTGACCGCGCAGGGCCGCGAACAGGCGCATGCGAATGGCGCTCGGTTGAAGGAGTTGGTTAGCGATCTTTCCGCGTTCGATTTCTTCGCGAGCCCGCTTCACCGCGCCTGTTCGACCATGGAAATTGCGCGCAGGGCGGCTGCTCTCCCACCAACCGGCTATCGCGCCGACCGCCGGCTGATGGAAATCGATTGCGGCGACAACACTTGGCGGCGTTGGGCGGACATCACAACCGATGCCGAGAAAAATCCCGTCTGGCATCGCGCGCGTTGGGACTATTGCCATCCCGACGGTGAGAGCTTCCATGATCTCTACGCGCGGATCGGGGCATTCCTCGCGACCCTGACGCACAACACGGTGGTGGTTACCCATGCCGGACCGATGCGCGCGTTGCGTGGGCACTATCTGGGGCTGACGGGCGATGACGTGCTAAGTTATCAGGCTCCACATGCTGGCATCATGCGGTTATCGAACGGCGCAGAAACTCACCTTGGCGATTGAACGATGAGCCAATTGCAAAATCTTACGCTCTACGTCATCCGCCATGGCGAATGTGAGCACAACGTCGCCGGTCGTGCTGCGTCTTGGGACGACTCGCCGCTCACCGCAAACGGCCGCAAGCAAGCGCGCGATAATGGAAAGCTTCTCCAGGAAATCGCAGGCGATCTTTCGCCGTTCGATTTCTTCGCCAGCCCAATCCACCGCACCTGCAACACAATGGAGATCGTGCGCGAAGCGGCCGGTCTTCCACCAACCGGCTATCGCGCCGACCGGCGCCTCATGGAAATCCACTTCGGCGATCACACATGGCTAACGCGCGAAGAAATCCGCGCGCTCAATCCAGACCTGCCCGGCCTTGATGATTCCGGCGACTGGGACTATGTGCGTCCGAACGGCGAAAGCTGGGCGCATCTGCACCAGCGTGTCGGCCGCTTCCTTCCGACCATGACGCGCAACGCCGTCATCGTCACGCATTACGGCCCTGCCCGGTCGATCCGGGGTCATTATCTCGGCCTTACGCCAGAGCAGACGAAAAGCTACAAACCTCCGCACACCGGAATCATGCGATTGTCGGCCGGTACGGAAACCTACTTCGATTAGAACATATGTCCTTCAACACCTTCGGCCACATGTTTCGCGTCACGACCTTTGGCGAAAGCCACGGACCGGCGATCGGTTGCGTGGTGGATGGATGCCCGCCGGGCATTGCGCTCGTCGAAGCCGATATCCAGGCCGATCTTGATCGCCGCCGCCCCGGCACATCGAAATTCGTCACGCAGCGACGCGAGCCGGATACTGTTCGTATTCTCTCCGGCGTGTTTCAGGACGAGCGGATGAAACAACAAGTGACGACGGGGACACCAATCGCCTTGCTAATCGAAAACGTCGATCAACGTTCGAAAGACTACAACGACATCCGCGACAAGTTTCGCCCCGGCCATGCCGACTTCACCTATTGGGAGAAGTATGGCGTGCGCGATTATCGCGGCGGCGGACGTCAGAGCGCGCGCGAAACCGCGACACGCGTCGCTGCCGGCGCTATCGCGCGGAAGGTTCTCAACGCGCTTTACAGACGCGTGACCGTGCGCGGCGCGTTGGTGCAGATCGGCACGCAGAAAATCGAACGCGCGCGCTGGAAGTGGGACGCGGTGGCGAAAAACCCGTTCTTCTGCCCCGATCCCAAAGCTGCCGTGGAATGGGAGAGCTATCTCGACGGCATCCGCAAAAAAGGTTCATCCGTCGGCGCGATCATCGAAGTCGTTACAGAAGGAATTCCGGCCGGCCTCGGCGCGCCGATCTACGGCAAGCTCGACGCCGATCTTGCGGCCGCGCTGATGAGCATCAATGCGGTGAAGGGTGTGGAGATTGGCGACGGCATGGCCGTGGCATCGCTCAGCGGCGAACAAAACGCCGACGAAATTCGCAAGGGCGTGAAAGGCGCGCCGAAGTTCTTGTCGAACCACGGCGGCGGCGTGATGGGCGGCATATCGACCGGACAAGCCGTTGTCGCGCGTTTCGCGGTGAAACCGACCTCTTCGATTTTGAGTCCGCGCAAGACCATCGACAAAAAGGGCGCGGAGACGGACATCGCGACCAAGGGCCGTCACGATCCATGTGTCGGCATCCGCGCGGTACCAGTCGGCGAAGCGATGATGGCTTGCGTCCTCGCCGATCACGCGCTCAGACACCGGGGACAGAACGGGTAAGAAGTCACCGGACTTTGCAGGAGACGATTATGAAGCAATTGGCTCTCGGATTCCTGCTAGGCGTTACAACGGTTATAGCGTTGCTATCGGTTGCAAACGCAGACCTGTCCCCATCTACAGCTTCACAGCTCGACCTTTTTGCGGATGCTTTCGACC
>DASZML010000310.1:0-26226 GCA_035551875.1 Rhizomicrobium sp. | reverse complement strand
AAGAATTGGCGACGTATCTCGTCAAGGAAATCCAGGACGTCTACCGGCTGCAAGGCGTGAAGATCAACGACAAGCACATTGAAGTGATCTGCCGCCAGATGATGCAGAAGCTGGAAATCACCGATGGCGGCGAGACGACATTGCTCGCCGGCGAACAGGTGGATCTGCTCGAGCTGCAACAGGCAAACCAGAAGGCCGCCGATCAGGGCATGAAGCCCGCGGAAGGCCGTCCGGTACTGCTCGGTATCACCAAAGCGTCATTGCAGACGCGCTCGGTGTTCTCAGCAGCCTCGTTCCAGGAGACGACCCGCGTGCTCACCGATGCCGCCGTCAACGGCAAGGTCGATACGCTGGAAGGCCTGAAAGAGAACGTGATTGTCGGCCGTCTCATCCCGGCTGGCACGGGCGGTGCGGTTGCGCGCCTGCGCCATGTCGCGTCGGAACGCGACAAGGCCATTCAGGAAGAAGCGGCGCGCAACGCGCCGCAGCCTGTGGCCCAGATCGAAGGCCCGGTGGCCGCGGAGTAATTCGCGATTACTTGAAGAAAATAGAGAGAGGCTGGTGGCAACACCGGCCTCTTTTCTTTTGCGCTAGACTGTGGGTAGGAAGGATCGCATGCGGCTTCGGCAAATCGCGTTGGTGGCAAAATATCTGGAGCCGGTCGCTGCGCAGCTGCATGCGGTGTTCGGATTGCAGATTGCTTTTTGCGATCCAGCGGTCGGCGTATTCGGTCTCGTCAACGCGGTGATGCCGGTCGGCGGCGAGTTTCTGGAGATCGTTCAGCCGGTGAGGGAGGATGCCTCGGCGGCCAGATATCTCCAGCGTCGCGGTGGCGATGCGGGATACATGCTGATCTTCCAGACGGAAGATGCGCTGGCTCATCGTGAGCGGTTGGCGGCGCAAGGCATTCGCAAAATCGCGGAGCATGATTCAGGCAGTTACACCTTCACGCATTTCCATCCCGGCGATTTCGGCGGCGTGCTGACGTCCATCGATATGGTCGACGATGGTAAATCGTCAAACGAGCCCGCGGGCAAATGGCCGCCTGCGGGGAAATCCTGGATGAACTTTCCGGCATCGAGCGATGTGTTTGGCATCGTCGGCGCGGCGGTGCAGGCGCGCGATCCATCGGCTGCCGCGGCGCGATGGGCAGATTTGTTGGAGGCCCCACGCGATGGCGACTCAATCGAATTCTCGAACGGCAAGGTGCGCTTCGTGCCGCCAATCGATGCAGACGGCACTGGCGTCATCGGTGTGGATATCGCCGTGCGCGACGCCGAAATTGTGCTGAAACTCGCCCACGATCTGAACATTCCGGTCCGCGACGACGCAATTTGGATAGGCGGCGTTGGGTTTCGCGCAATAAGCAGGTGATATGAAACGCGCGAATTGGGAGGCGACGGAGGCGTGCCTATATTAGTCTCCGCTCATGCTTCCAAAACCTTTCACCTGGGATCGCGCCGTCGCTCGCACCGGAAAATACAACGGCAAGTTCATCATCGGCGTGTGGACGACCGGGATTTACTGCCTTCCAAGTTGTCCGGCGCGTCAGCCCAAGCCCGAAAACGTCTCGATCTTCCGAGATGAGGAAGAGGCGAAAGCAGCCGGTTTGCGCGCGTGCAAACGTTGCCGGCCCGATCTTTTCTACAAGGGCGAAGACGAGAACATTGCACTGTTCGAAGGCCTGATCGGCCGCGTGCGCGCCGAGCCATCCGCATTTGAAGATGCCTCAGCGCTTGCGAAAGTCTGTGGTGTTAGCCAGACGAAACTCGGCGAATTGTTCCGCGATCATGCGCACCTAGCACCTGCATCATGGCTCCGTCGCGAACGTGTACGCGCAGCGAGCCGCGCGTTGCTGGCAACGAACGAGAAGGTCGTCGATCTCGGATTCGGGGCGGGCTTCGAAAGCGAGTCCGTTTTCCACCGTCAGTTTCTCACGCAGATGCGAATGACTCCGGGTGCATACCGCGCGATAAACGGCGCCTCGGTGTTTTTGCTGCAACTGCCGTCCGGCTATCGTGCGAAGGAAGTCCTCGCCTATCACGCGCGCGATCCGGAAGGGCTGTGCGAGCGTAGCGAAGGCCATAAGATCTGGAAGGCGCTGCACACATCGGACGGGTCAGTGGTTTTGGAAATCTCGCTCGAAAACGAAGGGGCGTGGTGCCGCGTTCATGGCGAACACAAGCTCGGCCGCGAGAGCATGGTGTTTTTGCACACAGTTGCGCTGAAGATGCTGGGGCTCAACAATGAAGTCTCATTGTTTGAAACGCGAATGGCGCGCGCGCCGCGCACGGCAGCTATGGTGTCCAAACAGAAGGGTCTGCGTTTGCCGTGTATCCCGACCAATTTCGACGGCCTTTGCTGGGCGATCATCGGGCAACAGATCAACGTAAAGTTCGCCGGTTCGCTTCGCCGCGATATCATCCAACTCGCCGGCGAGAAGGTTGGTGAGATGATCGCGCATCCTACGCCCGAGCGTGTGGCCGATATCGGTGCGACTGCCCTCACCAAGCGCCGCTATTCGCGCTCCAAAGCGGAATATCTGATGAACGCTGCCGAAGCTGTCGCCAAAGGCGAACTCGATGCGGAAGGTCTACCGGATGGTTCAGCGGTCGCCGCTGAGAAGAAGCTGACCGCGCTACGCGGCGTCGGCACATGGACCGCACGCTATTTCATGTTGCGTGGTGGGTTCGCGGATGCCGCGCCGGTTGGCGATAGTGCGCTCGCGACGGCGTTGCAAAAGCTGCACAACCGAGCCGAACGTCCGGAGCACGATGAAGTCCATAAGATGATGCTCGATTTCGCACCGCATCGCAGTCTCGCCACCATGCATCTGTGGACGAGCCTCAAGGAAGTGGCATGAGTGCGGACGCCAAACGCTATTGGGCGCCGATCCAGTCGAGGTTCGGAAACTTCGCCGCGTGGGTGGACGAGAAGGGCACATTGCTGCGCTTCAATCTGCGCGCAAAGAATGCGGCGCATGTCGATGCGCTCGCGGAGAAGAACGAGAAGGCGCTTCGTGCTGTACAGAAGCAAGTTGCAGAATACGACGCTGGCAAGCGGCAAGAGTTCGATTTCGAACTCGACATGGACGGCCCGGAGTTTCATCAGAAGGTATGGGACGCTTTGGTTGAGATTCCCTTCGGCACGACGACAAGCTATGGCGCGATTGCCAAGCGCGTTGGGTTTCCGAGCGCGGCCCGCGCTGTCGGTGTCGCCAATGGCGCCAACCCGATTGCGCTTGTCGTGCCATGTCATCGCGTGATCGGCAGCAATGGAACGCTGACAGGCTATGGCGGCGGGCTGCCGCTCAAGCGCGCGTTGCTTGAACACGAAGCGCGCGTGGCGGGAACTAGATTTGATCTATTCGGTTAGATCAAACCTTCGGGTCGCGCCACTGACATCACTCATGCCCAGCGCTACGGCGCAAATGCGCGTGTGTGGACTCTTCGAGAGCATCGCGACCATGTTGGAGCGTGTCGGTTCCGGCGCCGTCGCAAGTGCCTTCTCGAACCAATGTGCGCCACCAGCGATGCAACCTTCTCCAACCAGCAGCGACGCAAAGTTGAATGCGCCGCGGAAATATCCGCCTTCGGCCGACTTGCGATACCAGGCGCGGGCGAGGGCGGCATCGCGCGCGACACCCCAACCTTCTTCATAGCATCGCCCAACAAGGCTCATCGCGCGCGGATGTCCTTGTGCCGCCGCGCGACTGTACCAAGCAAACGCTTCATCGAGGTCGCGCGGAACGCCGAGGCCGTCGAGAAACAGATGACCGAGATTGTATTGCGCCCAGGCATCGTCCGCGCAGGCTGCGATCGCATAGTGCTTGCCGGCCAGTTCAAAATCTTGTGGTGTGCCCCAGCCATTTTCGTAGCAGCGGCCGAGCATGTTGTGGGCTTCGATATTGTCTTGCGCCGCGGCGCGGCCGAACCATGCAAATGCTACGCGTTCATCTTTCGCCACGCCTTCGCCGGATAGCAACATACGGCCAAGGCGAACTTCGGCTTCCGCCAGACCGCCATTCGCCGCCGCGATCACCCACGGCGCCGCCACAACAGGGTCGCCTGCGAAAACTCCATGTAATTCTTCCACGCTCATCATGGAGAGCGCTGCGATGCGCCAGGCATCGCTATCGTTGAATGCGCTATCGTCTACGTGACGGTCCATTTGCGCACCAGATTGTGGTAGCTCGCCGTCAGCCGCAGCATCGCGAGACTGTCGCTTGGTACCGTTTGTCCAAGGTCTATGATCGCGCGATCCAAATCGAAGAGCAGGGCGCGCTCACTGTCCTCGCGCACGAGACTCTGAATCCAGAAGAAGCTGGCCAATCTTTCGCCGCGCGTCACCGGTGTAACGCGATGCAAAGTTGTCGCCGGATATAAAACGAGATCGCCCGCTGCCAGCTTGATCGAGCGCGTGCCATCGGCTTCCTCAATCAAGAGCTCACCGCCGTCATATTCGCCCAGTTC
Source organism: Rhizomicrobium sp. (assembly GCA_035551875.1). Taxonomy (GTDB): domain Bacteria; phylum Pseudomonadota; class Alphaproteobacteria; order Micropepsales; family Micropepsaceae; genus Rhizomicrobium. The sequence goes on along the minus strand of DASZML010000310.1, from coordinate 21,754 downwards.
ATTGAGGAACAGCGTCGCCGACAGATCGGTGCGGATTCGCAACGATGTTCCCGCGATCTGCCGGATAGCGCCATCGACATGTGAGCCGAAATTCATGCCTTCGTCGTAGCGGTTGAACATCGGCGGATAGACATGCCGCGGAAGCGCCGCTGACATGAACGTGCCGTTGCGTTCCAACGCGCGCATCACCACAGCGCCGAGTTCGCGCGCATCGGCACCGTCTTCGGGCAGTTGCTGATTGGCCTTGACCTTGATGCCCTGATGACCGGCCGTAACACGACCGTCCACCCATGTTGTGGACGCGAGGCGCTCGCGGATCGCGCGAAGCTCCTCGGCCGTCAGCACATGGGGGATGCGAAGGATCATGTGATCAGAGACCCACCGCTGCAGTTAGCAGGAACGTCCGGCCAGGACCGGGTACGACATGGTTCTCCCCCGGCTTCGTGAAATAGGAATAGGCGTAGTAGAACTTGTCGAACAAATTGTAGCCGTTGAGTTGGAACGACAAATTGTCGTTGACCTTGTAGCCAAGCATTGCGTCGAAGGTTGTGTAGCCTGGTGCGTGCGCGACAACGATCTCGCCCGGTATGGTGGCATTGTCCGTTCCCGCCGCGCGTTGGCTCACATAGTTGATACCGACACCGGCTTTCAAACCATCGTCAAAGTCGTACGTGGTCCAAAGATTGGCCTGATTGTGCGCAGTGTTCGGGATCGGTCCTTTGATCCCAGCGCCGGCGAGACCAACCGCGCTGGCATCGAGATAGGTATAGCCAGCGACGATTTCCCAATTGTCAGTAAGGTGTCCCTGCGCGCCCAACTCAAAGCCTCGCGCGTTTTCGGTTCCAGCAAGCGATTGCAAGCTTGGATTTGTGGGATCGCTGATGCGCGCGTTGGTCATCTCTGTATCAAATATCGCAGCGGTCACACCGAGAAGGCCGCCGAGCAATTGGGCTTTTGCACCGGCTTCGTATGTGCGGTCTTTCTCAGGCGAAAGATCCTTGTTGCTGGCAGCAAGCGAAAGCGTTTCCGCCGATGGATTGTAAGACGTGCCGTAAGAAACGTAGAAGCTGTAACTGTCTGTCGGCTTGTAAATGATGGCTGCGCGTGGGCTGGCGACATTGTCCGTGTGCTCGAATTGCGACGCTGTGCCGAGCGGCTGATCAAAGGTCGCATGGAAGCGGTCGAAACGAACGCCGCCGACTATCGTCCATTGATTGCCGATGTCGATGTTATCGATGACGTAACCGCTGAGCGTATCGGTTTTTGTGTCGGGCTTCTGGCGGATGGTTGTCTGATGTCCTGGAAAATCTTCAAATGGCTCCGGGTCTGTCAGCAATACGGGTTCGATCGACGTGTCCTGATTGGTGAAGCGAACGAGTGCGGCACTTTCCTGATCGTATTCGCTACCGACAACCAGCGTGTGATGGAGTGCGCCGGTATCGAAAACCGCTTTTAGATTGAGATTGTCCATCGCAGTGTGGATCACGCCGGTTGAGCTTGGACGATCGCGCATCACATAAACGGAATCGATCGGTGTTCCGACGACTGGAAAATAGGGATTGTAGCTTCCCGGCGTCCAGGACACCGGAGTCGGATGGGCAACGCTCGAACATAGCGGTGCGCCGGTGAAATAGCCTTGCGTCGCCGTTGTGCTGAAACAGTTCGCACTGCCATAGATCGCCGCCGTTTGGCGTGAGTCAAACGAATAGCGGCCGTAACGCGCTGTATCGCTGATCGATAGCCAATCACTGAATTTGTGCTCGACGCGACCCGTCAACACATCAACATTCGCACCGAACTTGTCGTCTTCGGGGAGTCCGTAAAATGTTTTGCGCGAAACAGGCGCTGGCTCATCGAACAGGAACGGAATGCCATAATCGGGCAGATTGTCTTCCGACTGATGGAGATATTTCAGCGAGAACGTCGTGTCAGTGTCGATGCCGAATGCGATGGAAGGTGCAAAGCCCCAGCGCTGGTTGTGAACATACGGACGGCCAGCGACATCGTTGATCTGCCACATGCCGTTCACGCGCAGCGCGCTCGTGTCGCCAAGGACGTAATTCGCGTCGACGGTCGCGCGGCCTTCGTTGTTCGTACCGCCTGTGATCATGGCGTCGAGGATTGGGTAGAGCTGCGGCGTCTTCAGAACCTGATTGATCACGCCGCCCGTCGATCCGCGCCCGAACAAAGTCGACGCCGGGCCTTTGTAGACTTCGACGGATTCGTAATCGAAAGAGTCGCGGTCATAGAGGCCGGTGTCGCGCAAGCCGTCCATGAAGTAGTCGTCGCCGGCAGAGAAGCCCCGGATGTTTACGAGATCGCCATGCGTTCCGCCTTCGCCAGCATTGAGTGTAATCCCGGGCACGTTCTTCAGTGCGTCTTGCAGCGTCGCCGTACCCTGTTGCTGCATCACTTCGAGCGGGATGATGTTGATCGATTGCGGGGTGTTCTGAATTTTCGCTGTCACGGTATCGAGCGAACTGCGCTGTGCGGTCACGTTCACCTGTTCGATTGCGCCCGAGCCAACCATTGCGTCAGTCGTTGTTTGGGCGAGGGCAGCGCTCGCTCCTACGGCTGATGTAAGACCGATACTCGCCAGACCCACCGCTGCACGGCGCGACAACACAAACTGAACGTCCATAAATCCCCACGAAATGAATTTGATAACCGTTCGCAACTAAGGGGGACGATCACGGGGACGCTGTTATTTGTCAATGAGACTTACTCTCAAAAATGTCGCAGCAGCTTGGCAAACGTGGCGGAAGCGGCGCTAAGGTCGGCGTCACAAATCAAGGGGAGGTTCGCGTGCACTCTATTCTCGTGCCGGTTCTGGCGCTGGTCGTTTGGTCGCTGATCGTTTGGATTTGGATGTACGCGACCCGGATTCCAGCGATGACAGCGTCGAAGCTCGATCCGCAGATGGCCCGTCATCCAGGCTCACTGGATGTTCTGCCCAATCCGGCCCGGCAGGTGGCGGACAATTACAACCATCTGATGGAACAGCCGACGATCTTCTATGCGCTTGTTTTCTATATATTTCTGGTCAATCACGACAGCGGTTTCGCGGTTGCGCTGGCTTGGGCCTATGTTGCCCTGCGCGTGGTCCATTCGCTGGTCCAGAACACAATTAATGTCGTGAATCTGCGCTTTTTAGTGTTTGCGACCTCGACCTTGGTGCTCATGGTGCTGGCCGGTCGAGAGGTTTTTGCTCTGATTCACTAGATGCGGTTTCCTATAGAAAAGCCGCGCAGTTGCGGCTTTTCTCGCGTCTGCGAAATATCCTTTCGCCGGACTTGACCGGTTAAAACCACCCTTCTATATAGCCGCACCTTTCAGGGCAGGCCGTTTGCGCCAAATGCGCGAAAACGCTGCTGGAAAGCCAGTTTAAGAGCGTGAAACGCGCGACTCGGAGAAGTTCTCCAAGTCCTCCGCGATAGCGGGGCAGGCCGATAAGGCCCGCGCCCCAAATTTTGTTTGCCGCGCAAGCGGTTTTGAAACGGGAAGACGAATGCCGACGATCAATCAGCTGATCCGTAAGCCGCGCGGCGAAAAGCCGAAGCGCAACAAAGTTCCGGCTCTCAAGGAATGCCCGCAGAAGCGTGGCGTTTGCACGCGCGTCTACACGACGACGCCGAAGAAGCCGAACTCCGCGTTGCGCAAAGTGGCGAAGGTTCGTCTGACCAACGGCTACGAAGTCGTAAGCTACATTCCGGGCGAAGGGCATAACCTTCAGGAGCACAGTGTTGTGCTTATCCGCGGCGGCCGCGTGAAGGATCTTCCGGGCGTTCGCTACCACATCATCCGCGGCGTTCTCGACACGCAAGGTGTGAAGGACCGCAAGCAACGCCGTTCGCTCTACGGCGCGAAGAAGCCGAAATAAGGATCGCACAGGATGTCACGCCGCCACCGCGCCGAACGCCGCGAAATCAACCCGGACGCCAAGTTTGGCGATCTCGTGCTCGCGAAGTTCATGAACAGCTTGATGTATGACGGCAAGAAGTCCGCCGCCGAAGGAATCATCTACGGCGCTTTCGATACGATCCAATCGAAGACGAAGCAGGATCCGCTGATCGTTTTCCACGAAGCGCTGCGCAACGTCTCTCCGGCGATCGAAGTGAAATCGCGCCGCGTCGGCGGTGCGACGTATCAGGTGCCGGTGGAAGTGCGCACCGATCGCGCGCGTGCGTTGGCGATCCGTTGGCTTATTACCGCCGCGCGTGCCCGCAACGAACAGACAATGACCGGACGTCTCTCCGGCGAATTGATGGATGCCGCGAACAATCGTGGCAACGCCGTCAAAAAGCGCGAAGACACTCACAAAATGGCGGATGCGAACCGCGCATTCTCGCATTACCGCTGGTAACCGAACTCAGGCGTAAGAAGAAAAATGGCCCGCACGACCCCGCTCAACATGTACCGGAACATCGGCATTGCCGCGCACATCGATGCGGGCAAGACGACGACGACCGAGCGCATTCTCTACTACACGGGCAAGAGCCATAAGATCGGCGAAGTGCATGACGGCGCCGCCACCATGGACTTCATGGAACAGGAGCAAGAGCGCGGCATCACGATCACGTCCGCCGCGACGACCTGCTACTGGAAAGATCATCGCATCAACATCATCGACACGCCTGGCCACGTGGACTTCACCATCGAAGTCGAGCGTTCCATGCGCGTGCTGGACGGTGCGGTTGCCGTGTTCGACGCCGTTGCCGGTGTCGAGCCGCAGTCCGAAACTGTTTGGCGCCAAGCTGACAAGTATCACGTTCCGCGCATCTGCTTCGTGAACAAGATGGACCGCATGGGCGCGAATTTTCAGCGCTGCGTCGACATGATGATCGATCGCCTCGGCACCAAACCGGCCATCATCGCATGGCCGATCGGCTCGGAAGCCGATTTCAAGGGCATCGTCGACATCGTGACGATGAAGGCGCTCATCTGGAAAGAAGAGCAGCTCGGCGCGCAGTTTGACGAAGTCGAAATCCCGGCCGACCTGAAGGCCAAATGCGATGAGCTGCACATCCAGCTCGTCGAAATGGCGGTCGAGCAGGACGAGAAACTTCTCGAGGCCTATCTCGATGGCAAAATGCCATCGGTCGATGAGCTAAAGACGTGCATCCGCAAAGGCGCGATTCACTTTGCGTTCGTCCCGGTCATGTGCGGCTCTGCCTTCAAGAACAAGGGCGTGCAGCCGCTTCTCGATGCGGTCATCGATTACCTGCCGTCGCCGCTGGACATTCCGCCGGTGAAGGGCACCGACGAAAAAGGCAATGAAGTCGAGCGCCCTGCAGACGACAAGGCGCCGTTCGCTGGCCTCGCATTCAAGATCATGGACGACCCGTTCGTCGGTTCGATCACCTTCGTGCGCGTCTATTCCGGCACGGTCACGTCGGGCACCGGCGTACTGAATTCGGTCAAGGATAAAACAGAACGCGTCGGCCGCATGTTGCTGATGCATGCGAATTCCCGCGAAGACGTGAAAGAAGCCAACGCTGGCGACATCATAGCGTTCGCGTCGCTGAAACTCTCGACCACGGGCGAGACACTGTGCGATCCGAACCATCCGGTGATCCTGGAGCGTATGGAATTTCCCGATCCGGTTATCGAAGTGGCGATCGAACCGAAAACGAAAGCCGACCAGGAAAAGATGGGCGTGGCGCTCAATCGTCTCGCGCAGGAAGATCCTTCGTTCCGCGTTTCCACCGATCAGGAATCCGGCCAAACGATTCTCAAGGGCATGGGCGAACTGCATCTCGACATCAAGGTCGATATTCTTCGCCGCACCTATAAGGTCGACGCCAATGTCGGCGCCCCACAAGTCGCGTATCGCGAGACGCTCTCGCGTCCGCTTTCGATCAAGTACACGCACAAGAAGCAGACCGGCGGTTCGGGCCAGTTCGCTGAAGTGTCGATCGATTTCGAACCGCTGCCGCCTGGCTCCGGTTTTGTTTTCGAGAACGACGTCGTCGGTGGCTCCATCCCGAAAGAATTCATTCCGGCGGTCGAGAAAGGTCTGAAGGCGCAAAAGGAAAGCGGGCTTCTCGCCGGCTTCCCGGTCATCGACTTCAAGGCGACGCTGACGGACGGCAAGTACCACGAAGTGGATTCGAACGCCCTCACGTTCGACATCGCGGCGCGCGCGGCGTTCCGCGAATTGGCGACCAAGGGCGCGGTGAAGCTTCTTGAGCCGATCATGAAAGTCGAAGTCGTGACACCGGACGAATTTACCGGCGGCGTGATCGGCGATCTGTTAGGGCGCCGCGGTCAGGTGCAGGGTCAAGACAGCCGCGGCAACGCGGTGGTCATTTCGGCCATGGTGCCGCTCGCCAACATGTTCGGTTACATCAACCAGTTGCGTTCTCAGACGCAGGGGCGCGCGCAGTATTCGATGGAGTTCGATCACTACACGCAGGTTCCGCAGACGGTCGCGGATGAGATCAAGAAGAAGTTCGCCTAACAACTATTCAAAGAGCCTTACGGAGAAAAGATCATGGGTAAAGCCAAATTCGAGCGGAACAAGCCGCACTGCAACATCGGCACTATCGGTCACGTCGACCATGGCAAGACCTCGCTAACGGCCGCCATCACGAAAGTGCTGGCCGAAAAGGGCGGCGCCACATTCACGGCGTACGACCAGATCGACAAGGCGCCGGAAGAAAAGGCGCGCGGCATCACCATTTCGACCGCACACGTCGAGTATGAAACCGACAAGCGCCACTACGCGCACGTCGATTGCCCTGGCCACGCCGACTACGTGAAGAACATGATCACCGGCGCAGCCCAGATGGACGGCGCGATCCTCGTTGTGTCTGCCGCCGACGGCCCGATGCCGCAGACCCGCGAGCACATCCTGCTCGCCCGTCAGGTCGGTGTTCCGGCGCTCGTCGTCTTCATGAACAAATGCGACATGGTCGACGATCCGGAATTGCTTGATCTCGTTGAACTCGAAGTCCGCGAGCTTCTGAGCTCGTACAACTTCCCGGGCGACACGATTCCGATCGTCCGTGGTTCGGCGCTCATGGCGCTTGAGAACAAGAGCCCGGAACTTGGCCACGACGCAATCCTGAAGCTGATGGACGCGGTTGATGCGAGCATCCCGCAGCCGGAGCGTCCGGTCGACATGCCGTTCATGATGGCGATCGAAGACGTGTTCTCGATCTCCGGCCGCGGCACCGTCGTCACGGGTCGTATCGACCGCGGCGTCGTGAAGGTCGGCGAGACTGTTGAAATCGTGGGTATCAAGCCGACGACATCAACGACTGTCACCGGCGTGGAAATGTTCCGCAAGCTGCTCGATCAGGGCCAGGCCGGCGACAACGTCGGTTGCCTGCTGCGCGGTATTGAACGCGAAGGTATCGAGCGCGGTCAGGTTCTGGCGAAGCCAGGCTCGATCACGCCGCACACGACCTTCACCGCAGAAGTTTACGTGCTGACGAAGGAAGAGGGTGGCCGTCACACGCCGTTCTTTTCCAACTATCGTCCGCAGTTCTACTTCCGCACGACGGACGTGACCGGCATCGTGAAATTGCCGGAAGGCACCGAGATGATCATGCCGGGCGACAACGTCTCCGTGGAAGTCGAATTGATCGTTCCGGTCGCGATGGAAGAGAAGCTTCGCTTCGCCATCCGCGAAGGCGGTCGCACGGTTGGTTCGGGCGTCGTCGCGAAGATCCTCAAGTAAGTAACGTCGGGCAGCGGTGACGAAGGAATAATACGTATGCAAAGCCAGAACATCCGGATCAGGCTCAAAGCCTTCGATCACCGCATCCTCGACAACTCGACGCGGGAGATTGTGAACACCGCGAAGCGTACGGGCGCGCAAGTGCGTGGCCCAATCCCGCTGCCGACAGGCATCGAGCGCTTCACGGTGAACCGTTCCCCGCATGTGGACAAGAAAAGCCGCGAGCAATTCGAAATCCGCACGCACAAACGTCTTCTCGACATCATCGACCCCACGCCGCAAACCGTCGACGCTTTGATGAAGCTCGACCTTGCTGCCGGTGTCGACGTCGAAATCAAGCTTTAAGGAGTAGAAGCGCGATGCGCACAGGCGTCATCACGCAGAAGGTCGGCATGACCAGGCTGTTCCTCGAGGACGGCCGTCATGTTCCGGTGACGGTGTTGAAGCTCGACGGCTGTGCCGTCGTGGCAACCCGCACGGATGAGAAGGACGGCTACACGGCTGTTCAGCTCGGTTCCGGCTTTGCGAAAACCAAGCGTCTCACGAAGGCCGATCGTGGCCATTTCGCGAAAGCGGAAATCGAGCCTCGCAAGAAGCTCGCGGAATTCCGCGTCGATGCGAAGAACCAGCTCGAAGTGGGCGACCTTATGAAGGCCGATCATTTTGTTGCCGGTCAGAAGGTAGACGTCACGGGCGTCACCATCGGTCGCGGTTTCACCGGCGCCATGAAGCGCTGGAATTTCCGCGGTCTTGAAGCGTCGCACGGCGTGTCGATCTCGCACCGTTCGCTCGGTGGTACGGGTGGCCGTCAGGATCCGGGCAAGACGTTCAAGAACAAGAAGATGCACGGCCATTATGGCGTGGACAACATCACGACCCAGAACCTCGAAGTCGCGAAAGTCGACGTCGAGCGTGGTCTCATCATGGTGCGCGGCGCAGTGCCGGGCTCCAAGGGCGGCTGGGTGATGGTGCGCGATGCCGTGAAGAAGCCGCACAAGGATTCGCCGATGCCCGGTTCGGTCACCAAGCGCGAGAAGACAGCTGCCGCTCCGGCCGCTGAAGCTCCTGCTGAACAATCGACGGAGGGCTGAACGTGAAAACGAAGGTCCTCAATCTGGATAACAAAGACGCGGGCGAAGTCGATCTGAAGGACGACATCTTCGGTCTGGAGCCGCGCGCCGATCTCATTCAGCGCGTTGTCGTTTGGCAGCTCGCCAAGCGCCGCGCCGGTTCGCACAAGACGCTGACACGTGCCGAAATCAATCGCACCAAGCACAAGCTCGGCAAGCAAAAGGGCGGCGGCGTTGCCCGTCACGGTGCCCGTTCGGCACCGCAGTTCGTAGGCGGCGGCCGTGCGATGGGTCCAGTGGTCCACAGCCACGAGTTCGATCTGCCGAAAAAAGTCCGCGCGCTTGGTCTCAAGCATGCGCTGTCTTCCAAGGCGAAAGCCGGCAACATCGTCGTGATCGAAGATGCGAAGGCCAAGGAAGCCAAGACGGGCGATCTCGCCAAGCGCTTCGGCAAGATGAGCATTGGTAACGCGCTGGTCGTCGATGGCGAGTTCGACAAGAACTTCCATCTCTCTGCGCGCAACATTAGTCATTTGTCGCTGCTGCCGGCGTCGGGCCTCAATGTGTACGACATCATGCGCAGCGAGAAGCTCATTCTGACGAAGGCCGCACTCGCCGCTATTGAGGAGCGCTTCGCATGACTACGACGAATTACGACGTGATCCTCTCGCCGGTCATTACCGAAAAATCGACAAAGCTTTCGGAAGTGAACCAGGTCGTGTTCCGCGTGACATTGGATGCGACGAAGCCTGCGATTGCGAAAGCGGTGGCCGATCTCTTCAAGGTGAAGGTCAAGGCGGTGAATACAGTGCGCGTGAAGGGCAAGAACAAGAACTTCCGCGGCACGAAGTTCAAGAAGTCCGATTACAAAAAAGCGATCGTGACCCTCGAAGAGGGAAGCCAGATCGACGTGACGACGGGGCTCTAAGATGGCGTTGAAACAATATCGTCCGACGACGCCGGGCCAGCGCCAGCTGGTACTGATCGACCGCAAGGGCCTGCACAAAGGCGGCCCGGTCAAAGCGTTGACCGAAGGTCAGAAGCGCAATGGTGGCCGCAACAACACCGGCCGCGTCACCGTGCGTTGGCAGGGCGGCGGTCACAAACAGCGTTATCGCCTTATCGACTTCAAGCGCCGTAAGTTCGATCAACCGGCGATCGTGGAACGTCTGGAATACGATCCAAACCGCACGTCGTTCATCGCACTGATCAAGTACAAGGACGGCGAACTCGCCTACATCATCGCGCCACAACGTCTCGCCGTTGGCGACACCGTTGTGTCGGGCGAAAAAGTCGACGTGAAGCCGGGCAATGCGATGCCACTCTCGGCAATGCCGGTCGGCACCATCGTGCACAACATTGAAATGAAGCCAGGCAAGGGTGGTCAGATAGCTCGTTCCGCCGGCACCTATGCGCAGTATCTCGGCCGCGATGCTGGTTATGCGCTGATGCGCTTGAATTCGAGCGAAGTCCGCAAGGTCGCACTCACATGCATGGCGACCGTCGGCGCGGTGTCGAACCCGGACCACATGAACGAAGTGATCGGCAAAGCTGGCCGCAACGTGTGGAAGGGCAAGCGTCCGTCCGTTCGCGGTACAGCGATGAACCCGATCGACCATCCGCACGGCGGTGGTGAGGGCCGCACCAAGGGTGGCCGTCATCCGGTTACGCCGTGGGGCAAGGGCACGAAGGGTAACAAGACGCGCACCAACAAGCGCACAACGAAGTTCATCGTGCGGACCCGTAAGGGCAAGGCACAAGGGTAAGAGATATGACTCGCTCTGTTTGGAAAGGCCCGTTTGTCGATGGTTATCTGCTGAAGAAGGCAGAAGCCACGCGCGGTTCGGGACGCAAGGACGTGATCAAGACTTGGTCGCGCCGCTCGACGATCCTGCCGCAATTCGTCGGCATGACGTTCGGCGTCTACAACGGCAAGAAGCACATTCCGGTTCTCGTGACCGAAGACATGGTTGGCCACAAGCTCGGTGAGTTCTCGCCGACACGCACCTTCCACGGTCACACCGCCTCCTCGGGCGACAAGAAAGCGAAGAGGGATTAATGGGCAAGGAAGCACGCGCTCGCGTCCTCGCGGATAACCAGGCGAAAGCCGTCGGTTACAACATCCGCACGAGTCCGCGGAAGCTCAACCTCGTCGCGCAGTCGATCCGCGGCCTGAAAGCGGAAGCGGCACTGAACTCGCTGACATTCTCCCGCAAGCGCATCGCGCATTCGGTGAAGAAGGTTCTGCAGTCGGCTATCGCGAACGCAGAGAACAATCACGACCTCGACGTCGACGATCTCATCGTCACAGAAGCGCATGTCGGCAAGAACATGATCCTGCAGCGCTTCCACGCGCGCGCGCGGGGCCGCGGCGCCTCGATCGAGAAGCCGTTCTCGCAGCTGACAATCGTCGTGCAGGAAAAGCGCGAAGAAAAAGCCGAAGCCGACAAGAAAAAGCCGGGCAAGAAGGCGAAGTCGAACAACAAGCCGGCGGTTAAGTCTGCCGCGAAGAAGCCCGCCGCCAAAAAAGCGGCGAAGGAGCAGGCATAATGGGTCAGAAGGTCAATCCGACAGGTCTGCGCCTCGGCATCAACCGCACGTGGGATTCGCGCTGGTATGCCGGCAAGAAGGACTACGGAAAGTTGCTGCAGGAAGACATCAAGATCCGCGAGTATCTGAGCGACAAGCTCAAGGCCGCCGGTGTCTCGCGCGTCATCATCGAGCGTCCGCACAAGAAGTGCCGCATCACGATCCACTCGGCACGTCCGGGTGTCGTCATCGGCAAAAAGGGTGCGGACATCGAGAAGTTGAAAGGCGATGTGCAGAAGATGACCTCGGATGAGGTTCATCTGAACATCGTTGAAATCCGCAAACCGGAAATCGATTCAAAGCTCGTCGCCGAAAATATCGCGCAGCAGCTGGAACGCCGCGTTGCGTTCCGTCGTGTGATGAAGCGTGCGGTCCAGTCCGCGATGCGTCTTGGCGCGCTCGGCATTCGTATCACTTGCGCGGGCCGTTTGGGCGGCGCGGAAATCGCGCGTGTGGAATGGTATCGCGAAGGTCGCGTTCCGTTGCACACGCTGCGCGCCGACATCGACTACGGCGTCGCAACCGCGAAGACGACTTATGGCACTTGTGGTGTGAAGGTCTGGATATTCAAGGGCGAGATCATGGAACACGATCCGTTTGCCACCGAAAAGCGTGCGGCGGAAGCTGAAGAAAAAGGCGGCCGTGGCGGTGCATCGCGTCAACCGACGCCTGCACCGGCACCGGCGGAGTAACGGAACACAGTCATGTTGCAACCGAAACGCACAAAATTCCGCAAGCAGTTCAAGGGGCGCATTCACGGCGCTGCCAAGAAGGGCACGAACCTTAACTTCGGCGAATACGGCCTGAAGGCGATGGAGCCCGAGCGTCTCAATGCGCGCGAGATCGAAGCCGCGCGCCGCGCCATCACGCGTGAGATGAAGCGCGCCGGCCGTGTGTGGATCCGCATTTTTCCGGACGTGCCGGTGTCGAAGAAGCCGGCGGAAGTCCGTATGGGCGCCGGCAAGGGCGCTCCGGAATTCTGGGTGGCGCGCGTGAAGCCGGGCCGCATCCTTTTCGAGATTGACGGTGTCGATTTGCCGACCGCGAAAGAAGCGATGCGTTTGGGTGCTGCGAAACTCTCGATCGCGACGAAGTTCGTCGCGCGCGCACACGGCTGACGGAGAGCCAAATGGCGAAGAAGAAGACAGATACCACCGGCAAGTCCGGCGATGAATTGGGCGACCAGCTCGTGAAGCTGAAGAAGGAGCAATTCAACCTCCGCTTCCAGCGTGCGAACGGTCAGCTCGAGAAGACAAACCGCATCCGCGAAGTGCGAAAGAGCATCGCGCGGATCGAAACCGCCCTGTCGGCGCAGCGCCGCAAGGCCGGATAAGAGGAAGAGCAATGCCCAAGCGCGTGCTGCAAGGCGTCGTGGTCAGCGACAAGAACGAAAAGACCGTGGTGGTCAATGTGGAGCGCCGCTTCACGCACCCGGTGATGGGAAAGACCGTGCGCCGGTCCAAGAAGTATCACGCCCACGACGAAAAGGGCGGGATCAAGGTCGGCGACGTCGTGCGTATTCAGGAATGCCGTCCGCTCTCCAAGATGAAAAGCTGGGAAGTGGTCGAGAAGGTCGGGAAATAAGGCTGCGAAAGCGGTCAGGAGTTTTAAGTCATGATTCAAATGTCCACCGAGCTGGAGGTCGCCGATAATTCGGGCGCGCGCCGGGTGATGTGCATCAAGGTGATCGGCGGTTCGCACCGCCGCTATGCCGATGTCGGCGACACCATCGTCGTCAGCGTGAAGGAAGCGATTCCGCGCGGCCGCGTGAAGAAGGGCGAAGTTCTGAAAGCCGTCGTCGTTCGTACAGCGAAGGGCGTGCGCCGCCAGGATGGCAGTCTCATTCGTTTCGACCGCAATGCGGCGGTTCTCGTGAACGCGCAAGGCGAGCCGATCGGCACCCGCATCTTCGGACCGGTCACCCGCGAACTGCGCTCGAAGAACCACATGAAGATCATTTCGCTGGCGCCGGAGGTGCTATGATGGGTGCGAAGATCAAGAAAGGCGATCGCGTCATCGTCACGACGGGCCGCGACAAGGGCAAGAAGGGTGAAGTCCTGAAGATGTTTCCGGACGACAGCCGCGCGCTCGTCTCCGGCGTGAATGTCGTCAAACGCCATCAGCGCCAGACGCAGACGCAACAGGGCGGAATCGTCAACAAAGAAGCGCCAGTGCATTTGTCCAATCTCGCACATGTCGATCCGAAGTCGGGCGACGCGACGCGTGTTGGATTCAAGACTTTGAACGACGGCCGCAAGGTCCGCTTCGCGAAGAAGTCGGGTGAGGTTATCGATGTCTGACGCAGGCAGTAAGAATCCGCAGGAAGCGGCGAAGGTCGCAAAGAAAGCGGCTAAAAACGAGCGCAAGGAAAAGTCGGCGGGCACCCAGGTCGCTGTCGGCGAGCAGGCGCGCGATCCCAATTACGTGCCGCGCTTTAAGAAGCGCTACAATGACGAAATCAAAGCCAACCTGATGAAAAAGTTCGGCTACACCAGCGTCATGCAGGTGCCGAAGATCAACAAGATTGTGCTGAATATCGGTGCGGGCGAAGGCGCCGCGGATGGCAAGAAGATCCAGCAGGCGCAGAACGATCTGACCGCGATTGCCGGCCAAAAGGCGATCGTCACGAAGGCGAAGAAGGCCATCGCGTCGTTCAAGATCACCGCTGGCCGTCCGATCGGCGTGAAGGTCACGCTGCGCAAGGACAAGATGTACGAATTTCTCGACCGCTTCGTCACGATGGCGCTCCCGCGCGTTCGCGACTTCCGCGGTTTGAATGCGAAAAGCTTCGACGGCCGCGGCAATTACGCGATGGGTCTGAAGGAGCACATCGTGTTCGTCGAAATCGACTACGACAAGACCGAAACTGTCTGGGGCATGGACATTATCATCAACACGTCTGCGAAGAACGACGACGAAGCCAGGGCGCTTCTCGAAGGCTTCCAGTTCCCGTTTGTGAATTAAGGACCGATAGCATGGCAAAGAAGAGCCAGATCAACCGTAATGCCAAGCGCGAGAGAATGGTCGCGAAGTTCGCGGCCAAGCGCGCTGCGCTGAAGGCAACGACGCAAGACATGAAAGTGTCCCCGGAAGACCGTTTCGCGGCGCAGCTCAAGCTCGCCGAATTGCCGCGTAACTCTTCAAAGGTACGCATTCATCATCGTTGCGCACTCTCGGGGCGTTCGAAAGGCTATTACCGCAAGGTACGCCTGTCGCGTATCGCGCTTCGCGATCTTTCGAATTTTGGCCAGATCCCTGGCATGACCAAGGCAAGCTGGTAAGGAAGGAATAGAGGATATGGCGATCACAGATCCCGTTGGCGATCTCTTGGCGCGCATCCGCAATGGACAGCTCCGTGGCTTGGCGAAGATTAAGTCACCGAACTCGAAACTGCGCACGCGCGTGCTGGATGTTCTTCAAGCTGAAGGATTCATCCGCGGCTATGCTGAAGTCGAGTTCAAAGAGACCGGCCGCAAGGAGCTCGAGATCGAGCTGAAATATCACGAAGGCCATCCGGTCATTCGCGAGTTGAAGCGTGTTTCAACGCCCGGCCGTCGCGTTTATGCCGGTGTGGACGAACTGAAGCCGCACCGCCAAGGACTTGGCCTTTCGATCATTTCGACGCCGCAAGGCGTGATGACAGACTCTACCGCGCGCGAGAAGAACGTCGGCGGCGAAGTTCTCTGTCAGGTGTTCTAAGGGCGGACGAGGAGAAGAACATGTCACGTATCGGCAAGAAGCCGGTTCCTCTGCCCAAGGGCGTTACCGCCACGGTGGATGGAAATCTGGTCAAAGTGAAAGGCCCCAAGGGCGAGCTTTCAGTCAAGCTGGTGCCGCAGGTCGGTGCCAAGGTTGATTCAGACGGCATCACCGTCTCGCCGAACATGGATATGGAGAAAGCACGCCAGATGTGGGGCCTGAGCCGCACGCTGGTGAACAATCTTGTTGTCGGTGTTACGCATGGCTTCGCGCAGAAACTTGAGATCAACGGCGTTGGTTATCGCGCGGCCGTTCAAGGCAAGAATTTGAACCTGCAGCTCGGCTTCAGCCATGACGTCGCCTATCCGATCCCTGCCGGCATTACGATCACGGCCGAAAAACCGACGATGCTCACGGTGGCCGGTATCGACAAACAATTGGTCGGGCAAGTTGCCGCGGAGATCCGCAGCTATCGTCCGCCAGAGCCGTATAAGGGCAAAGGCGTGAAATACGCGGAAGAGCATATCCGCCGCAAAGAAGGCAAAAAGAAATGACGTCGAAGCTCTTTCAGCGCCGCCGTTCGCGCACGCGCTACAAGCTGGCGCAGATGGGAAGCCGCCCGCGTCTCTCGATCTTCCGTTCGGGCAAGCACATCTACGCGCAGGTCATCGACGATCTGAAGGGCGCGACACTCGCTGCCGCCTCGACGAACGAGAAGGAAGGCAAGTCCGCCAAGTCGTACAACGTCGATGCCGCTGCATCGGTCGGCAAGAAGATCGCCGAGCGCGCGGCGAAAGCCGGTGTGAAGCAGGTCGTGTTCGATCGCGGCGGTTACATTTATCACGGGCGCATCAAGGCGCTCGCAGACGCTGCCCGTGAAGGCGGCTTGGAGTTTTAATCATGGCACACGAAAACGCAGGCGGCGAAGGCGGTGGACGCGAGCGTCGTGGACGCAGAGACCGCCACGACAATCGCGAAGAGCGCGACAACGAGTTTGTCGATAAGCTCGTTCACATCAATCGCGTCGCGAAAGTTGTGAAGGGCGGCCGCCGGTTTGGTTTTGCCGCGCTTGTTGTCGTTGGCGATCAGAAGGGCCGCGTTGGTTACGGTCATGGCAAGGCGCGCGAAGTGCCGGAAGCCATCCGCAAGGCGACCGAAGAAGCCAAGAAGTCGCTCATTCGCGTTCCGCTGAAGGATGGCCGCACGCTGCATCACGAAGTTCGTGGTCACCACGGTGCAGGCAAAGTGATTGTGCGCCCGGCGCCAGCTGGTACGGGCGTGATCGCCGGTGGTCCGTTGCGTGCGGTGTTCGAAGCGCTGGGCGTCGGCGATGTCGTGTCGAAGTCGCTCGGCACGTCCAACCCGTACAACATGGTTCGCGCGGTGTTCGATGCGCTAATGAACCAACAGAGCCCGCGCATGGTTGCCCAGCGCCGTGGCCGCAGCGTCGCCGAGATCGTCTCGCGCCGTGAAGGCCAGAAGGGCGAACAGGCGTCCGTGTAACGGATTGCCTGAAAAGGATTTGAAGAATGGCTGAGAAGAAAACCAAAGCGGCGGGAAAAACCGTCACCGTGCGTCAGATCAAAAGCACGGCGCGCAAGCCGAAGGAACAGGAAGCGACGTTGCGCGGCCTGGGTCTTGGCAAGATCCGCCGCACACGCACGCTTGAGGACACGCCTTCGGTGCGCGGCATGATCAACGCCGTCAAGCACCTCGTCGAAATTGTCGAGGACGGAAAGTAATTTGTATGGCCGCAAACCGGCCGTCACGGGGTTTACAATGAAGCTCAATCAGATCCGCAACAATCCAGGTTCGCACAAGCGCAAGACGAAAGTCGGCCGCGGGTCGTCCTCCGGTCTCGGCAAGACGTCGGGCCGTGGTGTGAAGGGTGCGAAGGCGCGTACGGGCAATGCCGTGTACGGTTTTGAAGGCGGCCAAATGCCGCTCTACATGCGTATGCCAAAGCGCGGCTTCAACAATATCTTCGCGCGCGATTTCGCCGAAGTGAATCTGAAGAGCATCCAGAAAGCGATCGACGGCAAGAAGATCGATGGTGGCAAGCAGATCACCGAGGAATTGATCCGCAAGGCTGGTCTCGCGCACAAGAGCCGTGACGGCATCCGTTTGCTGGGCGACGGCGAGCTGAAGGCGAAAATCGACATCGTGGTTGCCGGCGCTACGGCCTCGGCAAAGGCTGCGGTCGAAAAGGCTGGCGGTTCCGTCACGACAACCTTCGTGAAGAAGGTCTACGCGAACAAGAAGGGCGAACCGGGCAAGCGCCAGACACGCCGTTCGGAATCCGCGAAAAAAAGGGCCGCGCGCAAGGGCGAATAGCACCTATATAGTAGGTGCAACCGAAGCGGCGCGTGGGCCGCGCGGTTCAGGGAGTGACGAATGCCCTCAGCAGCCGAGCAACTGGCGTCGAATTTCAATTTCAGCAATCTCGGCAAAGCAACCGAGTTGCGCCAGCGCATCCTGTTCACAGCGGTCGTGCTGATCGTCGCGCGGTTGGGCACGTATATCCCGATGCCTGGCATCGACTCGGCAAATCTCGCACGGCTGATGAACTCGCAGGCCGGCGGCCTGCTCGATGTATTCAACACGCTTGCCGGCGGTGCCGTGCAGCGGATGGCGATTTTTTCGCTAGGCATCATGCCGTACATCTCTTCGTCGATCATCATGCAGTTGATGACGACGGTTGTCCCGGAACTGGCCGAACGCAAAAAAGAAGGCGCCGCCGGCCAGAAAATAATCAATCAGTATACTCGCTACGGGACGGTGGCGCTTGCTGCACTGCAAGCTTATGGCATCGGTATCGGTCTCGAGCACCAGGCAGGCGTCGTCATCAATCCTGGCATATTCTTTTTGCTCACGACCGTCATTACGCTGACGGGCGGCACCATGTTGCTGATGTGGCTTGGTGAGCAGATCACTGCGCGCGGCGTCGGCAACGGCATTTCGCTCATTATTTTCGTCGGTATCGTGGCGCGCTTTCCCACCTATGTCGCACAGACTTTCGAAGCTGGCCGAACAGGTGCGCTTGATCCGCTCGTGCTGATCTTCGCACTGATCGGCATCGTCGGACTGATCGGCGTCATTGTGTTCATGGAGCGCGCGCAGCGCCGCCTGCTAGTGCAATATCCCAAGCGTCAAGTGGGCCAAAAGATGTTCGGAGGCGAATCTTCGCATCTTCCACTGAAGCTCAATGTTTCCGGCGTCATTCCGCCGATCTTCGCGTCATCAATTCTTCTGATGCCGCTTACGATTGCGAATTTCAACGCGCAAAATATTCCAGATTGGCTTCAGACGGCCGTGACTTATCTCAGCCACGGTCAGCCGCTGTATCTGATCCTTTATGCGCTGATGATCATTTTCTTCGCGTTCTTCTACACCTCCATCATCTTCAATCCGGAAGAGACGGCGGAGAATTTGAAAAAGTATGGCGGCTTTATTCCCGGCATTCGCCCCGGCAAGAAGACTGCGGAATACATCGACTACGTTCTCTCACGCATCACGGTGATCGGCGCGATCTACCTCGCCGTTGTGTGTCTCATTCCGGAATATCTGATCTACCGCTACAGCCTTCCCTTCGCGCTTGGCGGTACATCGATCCTGATCGTCGTCAGCGTGACGATGGATACGGTCGCGCAGATTCAGAGCCATCTGATCGCGCAGCAATATGAAGGCCTCATCAAGAAGGCGAAACTTCGGGGAGCACGCCGGTGAATCTGGTCCTGTTTGGACCACCGGGCGCAGGCAAGGGCACGCAGGCCGAAATCCTTGTTGCGAACCGTGGCCTGACGCAACTCTCGACCGGCAACATGCTTCGCGCCGCCATCGCTGCGAAGACCGAACTCGGTGTGAAGGTTGAAGCCATTCTCGCGAAGGGTGATCTCGTCGCCGACGACATCGTGATTGGCATCATCGCCGATCGTTACGATCAGCCTGATTGTGCCAAGGGAGTGGTGTTCGACGGGTTCCCGCGAACCATTGCGCAGGCCGAGGCTTTGGATTCCATGCTGGCCGAGCGCGGCAAGAAGATCGACAAGGTGATCGAACTCAAGGTCGAGGAAATCGCCCTTTTGAAGCGCGCGGAAGGCCGGGCGCTCGAAGCCAAAGCTGCCGGCAAAGCCCCCCGCGATGACGACAACCCTGAAACCGTCAAAAATCGCCTAGGGGTCTACTGGAAGAATACCGCTCCGCTCCTCGCCTACTATGGCAAGCAGGGCAAGGTGGTGACGGTCGACGGTATGGCTCCCATTGCACAGGTGACCAAGGCCATCGCTGCAGCTCTGGACGAGCACTCCAAACAGGGCCGTCCAAGCCCCTGATTTCGCTCGGAAAAGAAAGCGTTAGCAGGTGTTGACTGCCGGTTGTCCATGAGTAATATCCGCGCCCTTACGGCGACTCCACCCTGTCGAATTGGCGCTTTCGCTGCCCAAGTCGGGCCGGGTTTGGTTTTTGCTATAAGAGAATAAGTTAACGAATTCAGTATCTTAGATTGAAGGATCGCGAACCGTGGCCCGTATCGCCGGCGTCAATATTCCCACTCAGAAGCGGGTCGAAATCGGCCTCCGCTACATCCATGGAATCGGTCCTGCCAAGGCCAAGGAAATCATCGAAAAGGTCGGCATCTCGCCTGACCGTCGTGTGAGCGACCTAACCGAATCGGAAATCATTCAAATCCGTGAAGCGATCGACCGCGATTATCTCGTGGAAGGCGATCTGCGCCGCGAAGTTTCGATGAACATCAAGCGTCTTATGGACCTCGGTTGCTATCGCGGCCTGCGTCATCGTCGTGGCCTTCCGGTCCGCGGTCAGCGCACGCACACGAACGCGCGCACGCGCAAAGGTCCGGCCAAGGCGATTGCCGGCAAGAAGAAAGTGACGAAGTAATATGGCTGCTCCCGACAAAAAGTCCGCCGGACGCGCACGCAAGAAAGAAAAGAAGAACGTCGTCGTTGGCGTGGCGCACGTTGCTGCCACGTTCAACAACACGATCGTCACGATCACCGACACGCAAGGTAATGCGGTGTCGTGGTCGTCAGCCGGCATGATGGGCTTCAAAGGTTCGCGCAAATCCACGCCATATGCGGCGCAGGTTGCCGCGGAAGATGCGGGCAAGAAGGCCGTCGAGCACGGCATGCGCACGCTGGAAGTGGAAGTGTCCGGTCCTGGTTCCGGTCGTGAGTCCGCACTGCGCGCGTTGCAGGCTGTTGGTCTCACTGTGACGTCGATCCGCGATGTGACGCCGATCCCGCACAACGGTTGCCGTCCACCCAAGCGCCGTCGCGTCTAAGGAGCGTCGGCCAGGAAAAGTGGAAACCGGTTTTCCGTCCGGCCGCGCGACAAGAGTAGAGAGAATTGCTTTCGGAATAGAGCTTACCCGTCGAACGAAATGGACGTGATCCGACGCGTCCGGGAAACGATGAGGACCAAATGTTTCAGAAGAACTGGCAAGAACTTATTAAGCCGCAGAAATTGAAGATCGAAACCG
Source organism: Rhizomicrobium sp. (assembly GCA_035551875.1). GTDB lineage: Bacteria > Pseudomonadota > Alphaproteobacteria > Micropepsales > Micropepsaceae > Rhizomicrobium. The sequence goes on along the minus strand of DASZML010000310.1, from coordinate 1,215 downwards.
GCCACGACGCCGGTAAGGTCGCGACGCTTGTCGCTGAACCGCTGGAGCGTGGCTTTGGGCTGACGCTCGGCAATTCGCTGCGCCGCGTGCTGCTGTCGTCGCTGCAAGGCGCTGCTATCACGTCGATTCAGATCGAAGGCGTGCTGCACGAATTCTCCTCGATTGCCGGTGTGCGCGAAGACGTCACCGACATTGTGCTCAACGTGAAGCAGATCGCGCTCCGCATGCACGCAGAAGGTCCAAAGCGCCTGAGCCTGCGCAAGCAAGGCCCGGGTGAAGTCACCGCCGCCGATATCGGCGCCGTTGCGGATGTCGAAGTTCTTAATCCGGAACTCGTTATTTGCACGCTCGACGAAAAAGTCGACTTCCGCATGGAACTCACCGTGGCAAACGGCAAGGGCTATGTTCCGGCCGAACGCAATCGCCCGGAAGACGCGCCGATCGGTTTGATCCCGGTCGACTCGCTGTTCTCGCCGGTGAAGAAGGTTTCCTATAAAGTTGAGAATACCCGCGAAGGCCAAATCCTCGACTATGACAAGCTCACGCTGACGGTCGAGACGAATGGGGCGGTCACGCCGGATAACGCGGTGGCCTATGCTGCGCGCATCCTGCAAGACCAGCTTCAGGTTTTCATCAACTTCGAAGAGCCGCGCGAGCGTGTCGCCGAAGAAGCCAAGCCGGATCTCGCGTTCAATCCGGTTCTTCTCAAGAAGGTCGACGAGCTCGAGCTCTCGGTGCGTTCGGCCAACTGCCTGAAGAACGACAACATCGTTTATATTGGCGATCTCATCCAGAAGACGGAAGGCGAGATGCTTCGCACGCCGAACTTCGGCCGCAAGTCGCTGAACGAGATCAAAGCCGTTCTCGCGGAGATGGGCCTGCACCTCGGCATGGAAGTGCCGGGTTGGCCGCCGGAGAACATCGAAGACCTCGCGAAGCGTTACGAGGATCAGTACTAAGAAGGGGATGGCCGGATCGCGCTGACGCTGTCCGGCCATGACAAGGGTTTAGAGTCATGCGCCATCGCAACCAAGGCCGTAAACTCGGCAAGACCGCGTCTCACCGCAAAGCCATGTTCACGAACATGGCCGCCGCGCTGATCAAGCATGAGCAGATCAAAACGACGTTGCCGAAGGCGAAAGAACTTCGCCCCGTCGTCGAGAAGCTCGTGACGCTTTCGCGTCGTGGTTCCAAAAATCTGCACGCGCGCCGTCA
>DASZML010000309.1:0-3407 GCA_035551875.1 Rhizomicrobium sp. | reverse complement strand
AGGCATATTTTGCCGTAGATCGGCGCGCGAAGAGTCTAGATATGTGGGCGCGATGGCTTAGTTGGGCGGCGATGCCCATCACAGCGGCTTATGTCTACTTTGCAATTTCGACGCTGCAGGTTTCGCATATGTGGGCGTTGTTGTTGCCGATGGTTCTTTTTTTCCTTCCGAGTTCTATCCTCCACACATTTGTGGCTTTCGGTTACTATGAGTACGCGAAAGCGAAAATTGCGTCCCAAAGGCAAGAATGACCGAAACACTGTTCTATCATCTTGAGCGACGGTCGCTGGAAGATGTACTGCCGGGCTTGATTGAGAAGACGCTGGAGCGTGGGTGGCGGGCGCTGATCCGCTGTGAATCCGCCGAGCGCGCGGAAGCTGTCGATACGCTGCTCTGGACTTACGACGACGCGAGCTTTCTTCCGCATGCGCAGGCGGGCGACGGCGACACCGCGCATCAACCGGTGCTTATCACGGTCGAAGGCGCGAACGCGAATGCGGCAAACGTGATGTTCGTGGTCGGTGGTGCCGCGCCGCCGGTGTGGAGCGATGTGGGCGATCTCACCCGCATCGTGCTGATGTTCGAGGGGCGCGATACGCAAGCGCTCGACCAAGCCCGCACATCGTGGAAAGACGCGAAAGCCGTGGGTCACGACGTGACCTACTGGAAGGAAATGCCCAGCGGGAAGTTCGAAAAACAGAGCTGATCATTGCTATGTCAGCGCGCCCTGCAGCGTCGCGAAATAGAAAATCCACAGTGCCACCTGTGCGGCGGCAGATGATACCTGGATCCATGGCCGGAATGAGATCGCCGCGATGACCGCAATCGCAAACATCGGAACCACGGCAAGGTTCTGCAGGATAAACTCGCGTACACTCGTCATTTCGCCGAAAAGAACGTTCACAACGATGGTCAGAAGCGCCACCAGCGCGAACGCGGAAATATATTCGCGCCCGTTGCGGCGGTGGAATTCCTGAAGATCAATCTCGCCCTCTGCGACCATGTTGGGGCAGGTCAGCCTGACCTGGATGTATATCAAGGTCGCCATGACGAACAGGAGAGCGATCATGAGCATCGACCACGAAGAAAGCGCGCGCATGTCCCACGTGCCGATCCACCAGGCGAGGATCTCGAACAGCGCCACGCACATCCACGCGGCATGAACCCATAAGAAACGCACCCGCGCGCGTTCACGGATCAATTCGGCAACCGTGGTGAGGAGGTGCGCAGTTGCCAATGCGTAAACGAACGCAAACAGCGTGATGACTTCATCGAAGGCCCGCATGCGAATCCTCCTTTGTCCCGCAGTTTACCGGACGCGCGGCGCTTGCTAAACCGGCGCGCTGACGGAGGCCACTTTTGTTCGGACTACTCGGATATCTCACTTCCCCTATTGGCCTGATTTCGCTTGGGCTTCTGGTGCTGTGCGTGGTGCACGCGATCCGCACGGGAAACATCTTCCCGTGGATTTATGTAATGGTCTTCCTGCCCGGTATCGGGCCGCTGATCTATTTCTTCATGATGATCGTGCCGGATATTTTCCGCAGCCGCGCCGCACGGAAATTCCAGAGCGGCGCCGCGCGCACCATCGATCCCAACAGGGATTATCGCGCGGCGATGCGCGATGTGGAGATGGTAGGCTCCGTCGATGCCAAACGCGCCTTTGCCGAACATCTGATGCAGCGCGGCCAATTCGCCGACGCGATCGAGATGTATCAGAACGCGCTGCAGGGCCAGTTCGCGACCGATACGGCGCTGCTGCTCGGGCTGGCGCGCGCGCAGTTCCAGAAAGGCGACGGCGCGGGCGCGCAGGCCTCACTCGATGCGATCCAGGCCGCCGACCCGAAGTTCTCCTCCGAGGAGGCGCATCTGCTCTATGCCCGCGCGCTCGAGCTGCAGGGCAAGAACGACGAAGCGGCGGAGGAGTACAAGCGCCTCGTGCCCTATTTTGCGGGTGAGGAGGCGCGCACGCGCTATGGCCAGTTGTTGATGCGCATGGGCCGCATGGAAGAAGCGCGCGCGATGTTCACGCAGGTCGCCAAGAACCTCGACGGCGCGACCGGCCGCTATCGCACCAGCCAGAAGGAATGGGGCGCCATCGCCCGCGCCGTGCTCAATCGCTGACGAGGTTCAATTCGGTTTGCGCGTGGCGAAGCGCGCTTTTGTTTCGAGAGTCTGGCGGTGCCAATGGCGAATGGGAACGGCCGGATAGCCGCCCACGGTCTCGCCCTCTGCAATGTCATGGATGACGCCGCTTTTGGCCGCGATACGCGCCCGCGCACCTATCGTGATATGATCGTTCACGCCGACCTGGCCGCCGATCATCACCTGATCGCCCAATGTCGAACTGCCGGCAATTCCGGTTTGCGCCGCGATCACACAATTGCGGCCGATCCGCACGTTGTGGGCGATCTGCACGAGATTATCGATGACCGTGCCCGTGCCGATCACCGTGTCATCCATTGCGCCGCGATCGATGGCGCAATTGCCGCCGATGCGGACGTCGTCTCCGATCACGACCCGGCCAAAATGGGCGACGTGCAGCAATCCTCTTGGACTGGGCACGAAGCCGAATCCTTCTCCGCCGATGCTGACATTGGAAGAAATCCGTACCCGCGATCCGATGACCGCGTGGCTTATGGTGCTGTTGGCGCCGATGCGGCAATCGTCGCCGACGATAACGCCGTCGTCAATCACGGCGTTGCTGTCCACCAAACAACGCACGCCGAGCTGCGCGTTTCGTCCGACCACGACGCCGTGTGCGATCTGCGACCCGGCACCGATAGAGGCCGTTTCATCGATTTGCGCGCCGCCTTGCACGCCTGCTTCGGGAAGTTCGCGAGGATAAAACAGGTGGCCGATCTGCGTGAAGGCGAGCCGGGGGTCCCGAACCAGAATCAACCAGGTCCCATTGTGATCGTGTTCACCCAATTTCCGGCTCGTGACGATCACGCTTGCGCGGCTTTGGGCGAATTCGGAACATCTTGCACCGTCGCTGAAAACGCTGAGTTCGCCGATTTTTGCGTTATCGAGCGCCGCAACATCCTGAACCATGAACGCGGGAGGCGCTTCGGCGGCCAGTTCTCCGCCGACATGCAACGCGATCTCGCCGAGCGCGAATGGCCCGCCGCGACGGAAAAAACGATTGTCTGACAAGAAAAGTTCCTCTGACGGAGAAGGACCCTACCATAAACATTTGTTAAATATCACCCGAGATCGGTGAACCTGTGAGCTGGAAATCGGCCGTTTCTGCGCAATTTCATGCGTCGGCTTTATCCGCCGCTTCATATTCTTCGTTAACTGCAAGCCAGCGGGATTCCGCGGCTTCAAGCTTGCGTTGCGCGTCGGCACGCTTCTTTGAGACCGCGGTCGCTTTGGCGCGGTCCTGTGTGAAGATCAGCGGATCG
>DASZML010000308.1:0-15694 GCA_035551875.1 Rhizomicrobium sp. | reverse complement strand
CGGCCGACTCCGCGGCCGCAAGCGATTCTTGCGCGAGCTTGAGCTGCGCCTCAGCGCCAATCCAACGGAGATAAAACGCCAGCGCTTCGGCCTTGCGGATGTGACCGGAAAGATTGCGGTAGCGCGATGCTTGCCGCGCCTGCCGCTTCAAATTCTGCAGGCCGCTTTCGACTTCGCGGATGATATCGTCGAGCCGCCCCATATTTGTCTCGGCGGCTCTGAGGCGAAGTTCAGCTTCGTGACGGCGCTGGTGCAGCCCACCGATGCCAGCAGCTTCTTCGAGGATCGCGCGGCGTGCGAGCGGTTTTTGGGAAATGAGTTGCCCGATCTGTCCTTGCCGCACGAATGCGGTCGAGCCTGCGCCCGACGCCGCATCGGCGAAGAATATCTGGACATCGCGTTGACGGACATCGCGGCCATTGATGCGATAGACCGAGCCCGCTTCGCGTTCGATGCGCCGCGAAATCTCGATCGTGTCGTAGTCGTTGAAATGCGCGGGCGCGCTTCGGTTGGAATTGTCGATAAAGAGAGTGACTTCGGCCTGGTTGCGAGCCGGACGGCCAGACGATCCCGCAAAGATCACATCATCCATCTCGCTGCCGCGGATGGACGTCGGTCGGGTTTCGCCCATCACCCAACGCAGCGCATCGAACAGATTGGATTTGCCGCAGCCGTTCGGCCCGATGACGCCTGTGAGTCCCGGCTCGACGAAGAGCTCGGTGGGCTCCACGAAAGATTTGAAACCGGTAAGTCTGAGCCTGTTGAACTTCACGCTGATACGCCGCCCGCAGTTGTCCGGCCGGCGTTTATTTCTTCGCCAGCACTTTGTCGAAATACGTCTTCACATCCTCCGCCGATTCGAATGGCGGAGCCACAACACCATTGACCAGGAAGGTCGGCGTCGAATTCACGCCGTATTTCTCCTGGGCTTCTTCCCCCACGGCTGCAGCGGCTTTGGCTGCATCCGCATTGTCCAAGCACGAATTCGCTTGTGCGACCGACATGCCCGCGCTTTGCGCCATGCTCAAAAGCGCAGCGCGAACGTCGGGGATCTGGTAGCCGTCCGGATCCCATTTGGACTGATTCCGGAAGAGCAGGTCAATGAACGGGAAATAGTTATCCGCAGGCAAGCAGCGCGCGATGGCCTCGGCGCCAATATCCACCTGGCTCAAAGGCAGCACGCGGAACACGTAATATACTTTGCCGGTGTCGATGTAATTCTTCTTCAAGGTTGGAAACATCGTCATGTCGAAATGCGCGCAGTGCGGGCAGGTGGGCGCGGCGTATTCGACGACGGTAACCGGCGCTTTGGGGTTGCCGAGCGCGCGATCAGTAGGCTTCAGCGGAACATTGAAGGCCGTCGCGCCATCGGGAACGGTGACGTCCGACGAGTTCGACGACCACATGATCCAACCGATCACGCCCAAGGCGACGACCGCGAGTACCACGAGACTGATGAGAAGCTGCCGACGGTTCATGGGAGACTCCAGCCGTTTGACCCTGATTTGGCGCGGCCTTTTTGGCAGAGCGCGCGGGCCGGTTCAATCGCCCCGATTGCGGGCTCGCGCAAGGTTAATCAAGGCGGAGCGCAGCCCCTCCTTTCCTTTGTAGGAAAGTGCGGGATCGGACTCCGGGATCGACCCGCTGCGGCGCGGCGCGATTTTGCGCGCGGGCTTGGGCGGTAATGGGCCCTGCACAAATTTCAGTTTCGACACCGCCTCGCGCCCCAGAAAGTTGTTGATGCGTTCGCAGAGCTTGCGTGTCTCGTACTGCAGGAACACAGCGGCGCCGGGTTCGGCCTTGAGCGTAAGCACGCCGCCCGATGGGCCGTCGGAAATCTTCAGGGGGCGGGCGATGCGCGCCACATCGGGCCCTACAATATCGTCCCAGCGCAGGATGAGCGTGGGATCGCGAAAGCCGGCGCGCGCCAACGCGGCAGCACCGATGAAACCGGCAGAACGGCCGACAGGCTCGCTGCGATTGCGCCGCGCCGGCGGGTCATCCGGAGTTTTTTCTTTGCCGGCCCTGTCTTTGGATTGCGCCATGCGCGCGATCATAGTTTCTATTTGCGCGAATGGCGAAATCCGCAAATACGCCAGCTTCGACGCTGCTGGCCTGGTACGACCGGCACCGCCGCGTGCTGCCTTGGCGCGCGCTGAAAGGCGAGCGGCAGGATCCGTATCGGGTGTGGCTGTCGGAGATCATGCTGCAACAGACGACGGTGCAGGCCGTCGGACCTTACTTCGCGAAGTTTTTGAAGAAGTGGCCGAACGTCAAAACGCTCGCGCGCGCCGAACAAGATGATGTGCTCGCGGCATGGGCAGGGCTCGGCTACTACGCCCGCGCCAGGAATTTGCACAAAGCGGCGAAGGCTGTTGCCGAAGCGGGCGGTGTGTTTCCCACAAGCTATGAAGGCTTGCGCGCGTTACCGGGCGTTGGCGATTACACTGCCGGCGCGATTGCCGCGATTGCGTACGATCTTCCGTACGCCGCGATGGATGCGAATGCCGAGCGCGTCATCGCGCGCTATGCCGGTATCGAAGAGCCGTTGCCGAAGTCAAAGCCAGAGATGCGCGCGGCGTTGCAAGCGCTTGTGCCACAGAAGCGCGCCGGTGATTTTGCACAGGCGCTGATGGATCTGGGTTCGGCGATCTGCACACCGAAACGTCCGGCATGCTTGAGTTGTCCATGGATGGAAGACTGTGAAGCACGCAAGCGCGGCGTTCACGAACAACTGCCGCGCAAAGGCGAGAAACCCGCGCGGCCGTTAAAGCGCGGCGCGGCGTTCGTCGTGCGCGATCCGAGTGGTGCGGTGTTGCTGTTGAAGCGTCCGGAGACAGGATTGCTCGGCGGCATGTTGCAACCGCCGCTTGGGCCTTGGACGGATGGCTTTCCGTCAAAAGCGGAAGCGATGAAGCAAGTGCCATTCAAAGCCGAATGGAAGAAGCGCGTTGGCGTCGTCCGCCACGGTTTCACGCATTTCGAGTTGGAGATTGAGGTGTTCACAGCCGAAGTTTCGAAACGGCCCGCGCACGAAGGCCGATGGGTAGATGCGAACAAGTTGAAGGATTCAGCGCTGCCAACAGTCATGCGCAAAATCGTGACGCACGCCTTTTCTGACTGAGCAACTCAACTCAGCTTGTAGTACGCGCCTTTATTCTCGGTATGAATGTTGGCGATTCTGCGCGGCGCAATCTTGCCGTCGAGCAAGCCCATGCAAACATAAATTCGTTCGTAGCCATTTCTGTCCCAAAAAATCGGCGATCCGCACCGCTTGCAGAAAGCCCTCATCGTCGATTTGGACGATTTGAACAGGCGCATCTTCCTGGGATTCTCGATGACGAGCTTGTCACGCTCCACACCGACGAAAGCGCCATGCATGCCGTAATTCTTGCGGCACTGAACGCAATGACAGAAATACGCGTCGTCGAGGGCGCCTTTGAACGAGACCCGAACTTCACCTCACAAACATGCGCCGCGAAAAGCTTTGCTTGTCATCGGCATGGGAAGTTCACACCAAATCCGCGCGCATGCGCTGGCGCAGCACGTCGATCGGGATCAATTTGCCCTTGTCTTCGTACTGCCAGAACGTCCAGCCATTGCAGGCGGGAAGGCCTTGCACATGTGCGCCGATCTGATGGATCGAGCCAGTGGCGCCGTCGCACACTAGTGTTCCGTCCGCGCGTACCTTTGCCTGATGCCGCTTTTGCGTGCCGCGCAGGATCGTTCCCGGCGGCAACAATCCGCGCTCGACAACCCACCCGAACGGAATGCGCGGTTCGCTGCGCTTGGATTTCGTGACTTCAATAGCGTCATTGTCCGCTGGCTCGATCGAAGAAATGCGTTGGCGTGCGATGCTCGCATACTTGGCTTCGCGCTCGAGGCCGATGAAGTGACGGCCGAGGCGGCGCGCCACCGCGCCGGTGGTTCCCGAGCCGAAGAAGGGATCGATCACGACATCGCCCGGTTTGCTCGACGACAGGATCACGCGATGCAGCAGGCTTTCCGGCTTCTGCGTGGAGTGCGCTTTCTCGCCTTTCTCATCCTTGAGCCGTTCGCCGCCGGAGCAGATCGGCAGCGTCCAGTCCGAACGCATCTGCAGATCGTCGTTCAACGCCTTCATGGCGTCATAGTTAAAGGTATAGCTCTTCTGTTTCTGATCGCGCGTCGCCCAGATCAATGTCTCATGCGCGTTGGTGAAGCGCTTGCCGCGAAAGTTCGGCATCGGATTGCTCTTGCGCCAGATCACATCGTTCATGATCCAGAAGCCAAGATCCTGCAGGATCGTGCCGACGCGGAAGATGTTGTGATAAGAGCCGATTACCCATAGAGCGCCTTCTGGTTTCAGCACGCGCCGCGCGGCGGTGAGCCAGTCGCGGGTGAACTTGTCGTAGTCCGCGAAAGAGCTGAACTGATCCCAGCCATCGTCGACGGCATCGACTTTGGAGTTATCAGGCCGGTGTAGATCGCCTTGAAGCTGCAGATTGTAAGGCGGGTCGGCGAAGATAAGGTCGGCGCAGTCTTCCGGCAGCGCGTTCATATTCTTGATGCAGTCGCCCTCGATCACCCGATCGAGCACGTCGTCCAATTTGAGAAAGCTCATATCCCCGCCCGTTTATGCACATTGTTATGCACCTGGGCGGCACACTGATTCGTTGGGACTCACGCGTCAAGAGTCTTGTGAATCAACGCACTAAATCGATTCCCTCATCCAACTGTGGATACAGCATGTTGTGGATGGGTCCGAAGCTACGGCGATGGTGCGGACAGGGGCCGTGCTTTTCGAGTCCTGCGTAATGGTCCGGCGTGCCATAGCCCTTGTTGTTGAACCAGCCATAATGCGGGTGCTCGTAGTGCAAGCTGCGCATCATCCGGTCGCGGGTGACCTTTGCGATGATGGAGGCGGCGGCGATGGAGACAGACTTGGCGTCGCCTTCGACGATGGTATCGCACGGGCAGGGCAGCGGGGGCGCATCGTTGCCGTCCACCAATGCAAACATCGCGACGATCTTGAGCTCGCGCACTGCGCGCGCCATTGCCAGATGCGTGGCCTGGCGGATGTTGATGAGATCGATTTCATCGACGGTTCCGATGCCGACGCCCCACGCCACGGAGCGCTCGACGATGACGGCATAAAGCTCCTCGCGCGTGTCGGCATCGAGCTGCTTGGAGTCGTTGAGACCCTTCGGCATCTTTTTGCGATCAAGGATCACCGCCGCAGCAACCACCGGACCCGCGAGCGGGCCACGTCCGGCTTCATCGACGCCGCAGATCGGGCCGTCCATCGTCTTCAGAACGCGCGACTCGTAAATGTAGTGCGGCATCGGTGGCTTATATCAGCGGCATGAATACACCGGAATGTCGCGCCGGCACTTATCAACACCGCTCAATTGTCGACGGCGTCGAACCAGAGCGGCACGTCATAATCAAAAGTGAGTTCTTCGCCGGGTGCGATCGAGCGCAAGGTCCGTACGCTCATCTCGTTGTCGTCGAAATGGCGCTCGAGGCAGATGTTGGGCGAGGTCGAGTGGTTGTAGAGGCTGAGATATCCGAACGCGATGGCGCACTCGGTTCCCTTCTGACAGGCCGGAAGTTCTTCACCCCAGGCGAAGGCATAATCTGTGATGCCCGGCCGCTCGGAGTCTTCTTCGGCAATGGGAACCACGGGCGAGCGTTCGACCAGTTCGCCTTGTTCGAACGCTTCTCTTGCGACGATGCCGCGCCCTTTGCCGGGTATTTTTACACAGGCGATCTTCACGAACATAAGCGGCTCCGTCGTTGAGGCGCATATCTCGCCCGAAGCGCCGCGCGATGCAATGCGGCGTCCGCAAAGGAAATGTCACATTGCCGACGCAGCGCAGGTACATTTGTTTTCGACCAATAGGGGGTGGTTACCCCCCCATCAGAGCAACGCCAATTGCTCCCCAACATGCGCAGGCCGTTTGAACTGCGAGACATCCAGCGGCCGATGTTCGGCGTTGAAGCCGAGCCGCTTCACCGCCAGATGAAACCGCCGCGACAGCATTTCCGCATAGGGGCCCGTGCCGCGCATGCGCGTGTTCCAGTTGGCGTCGTAGTCCTTGCCGCCACGCATGGAACGCACCAGCGACATCACATGCTTGGCGCGATCGGGCACATTCGCTTCCAGCCATTCGCGGAACAGATCCTTGATCTCCAGCGGCAAGCGCAACAACACATAACCCGCGCTGCGCGCGCCGGCAGCCTTCGCAGCTTCAAGAACATGTTCCATCTCTTCATCGTTCAATGCCGGTATCACGGGCGCGAACATCACAGCGGTTGGAATACCGACTTCGGTGAGCTGGCGAATGGCATCTAGCCGTTTCGGCGGCGTCGACGCCCGGGGTTCCATGGTGCGCGCGAGTTGGCGATTCAGTGTCGTGATCGACAGCGCCACCTTCGCCAGACCCGCTTCCGCCATCGGCGCCAGAATATCGATGTCGCGCAAGACAAGCGCGCTTTTCGTCACGATGCCGACGGGATGCTTGAATTCGTGCAGCACTTCCAAAAGGGAGCGCATGATCTTCAGCTTGCGCTCAGTCGGTTGATAGGGATCGGTGTTGGTGCCGATCGCAATCACTTGCGGCACATAGCCGGGAGCAGACAATTCGCGCCGCAACAACTCCGCCGCGTTCGGTTTCGCGAAAATCTTGCTCTCGAAATCCGCACCCGGCGAGAAGCCGAGATAGGCGTGCGTCGGTCGCGCGAAACAATAAATGCAACCATGTTCGCAACCCTTGTAGGGATTGATCGACTGGTTGAAGGAAATGTCGGGCGATGTGTTGCGTGTGATAATCGTGCGCGAGGTATCGCGCAGGATTTCGGTCTTGAGCGAAGGCTCGGGCTCTTCGTTGGTGTTCCAGCCATCGTCCATCAGAACGCGCGCCTGTTTTTCGTAGCGCCCTGCGGCGTTCGAAACGGCGCCGCGTCCACGAAGGCGGCGAGGGTCGGCGGTGATATCGAGAACTGTTGTCATGGCCGGCAAAGTAAGAACATAGAGAGAACAAAACAAGCCATACAGCTTGTGATTTAGAAATCCGTTCCCACCAGATTTGGTTTCAAAGGATGAAATGCTTTTCGCCAACTCTTTCAAAAGGGGGGACTTGTTGCGGCGCATCCCGACGAAAAAGCAGGCGCATGCCATCCAGCAAGCTCCTAGTTTCAAAAGATAATTCATTAACGGCACAATAATGCGGCAACGAGTTTCGTGAAGAAATTTTGTGCAACGCATCGTCGACTCGTGGTAAAAGGGACGCGGGCTAAGTCGAAGGGCGTCTTATGCGTAAGGTGTCAGTGGGAGTCTGTGCGGCGCTGGCGGCCGCACTGGTGGCCAATCTCGTTCAAGCCGCGCCAGCAAAGCATAGCAGTCAAGCCGATAGCGTTGTCGGGTCTCCAAACAGTTCGTCGACGGCGATCAACGATCATGCGGGTGCGTTCATTCCCAATCGCGGTTCGGATCGCGATTTCGAATTCAATCCCGATGGCGACGATCAGCGTTTGGGCAGCCAGGGCGATGCCGATCGCGATGGCGACGGCAATGACGAAGAGATCTATCAGGGCGAAGACGATCTGCTGCCGGCTTAGCCGGTTGCTTTCGCGTATTCGTCCAGTTCGCTGAGCAGCGTGCGCCAGCTCGTCTCGGTTTGGGGCGTCCAATCCCTGCCGAGGATTTCGCACAGCGTATCGCGCAGCGTTCCGAAAAAGACACTGAACACTTCGCGTGGCACGCCGTAGCCTTCATGCGTCACTGCTTCGTTGCGGATCATCATGTTCGCGTAAGTGCGCGGGCCGATGAAATCAAGAATGGCTTCGATCACCTTGAACAACATCTCGCCGCGCACGGCGCCAGTTTTGTCGCGCACAAAGAGCGGCAGCATTTCGGGATGTTGGGAAAACAACCGCCCATAAACGAGCGGGGCGATATCGCCGGCGCGTTCGCCCGCGATTTCCAGCGACTGGATGATTAAAGCTTTATCGAATTCCACGGGCTTGCGGCTGCCGAACCTTAAACTGCCGCTAACCTGATGGGGCGATGATTGCCTGTCCAGTTGGGGCAGTGATGACGCAAGTACGGACATTCGGGAAGCGGCCAGGCGCGATGCAAATGCCTTCGGGCATGCGGCGCGTGGCTGCTGTCGCGCCCTCCGTCACTGCATCTTCCGTGGCTGCGCCTGTCGCGATCGATCCGGTCGCGGCGGATATGCTCCCTTCCGCCGAAATGCAATTCGACACGCCATCCATCGAGGACGAGTTGGAAGAGTGGAAGAGGGCGCGGCGCAAACAATTCAAACTGCCTTGGCGGCAGCTTTCGCTGATGGCGTCGCTGTGCTTCGGCCTCGCGTCGTTCGTGCTGCCTGATAGCATGAACGACAATGTGGATTATCTTCTGTACGGATTGTCAGCGGCGAGCCTCGCGGCATCTTTCGCCAAGCGGCGCGAAAAGAAAAAGGCTGCAACGGCTTAGATCTCGCGCGTGGTCAGGTTGTAAATTAGCCCGTTCATATCCTGAATGTAGCAACGCGGGACTTTCGGTTCGTCCTTGATGATGTAACAGCCAAGTTTTTGAAGCCGCTTCTTCGCCTCGTCGATGTTCTCAACAGTTACTTCCAGAACCGGACCCAGCTTTGGGCCGCGCTCGATGTGGAGATTGATGTTCGGGCCCTTCAGGGCAATCAGGTCCGGCGTTTCTTCTGTGATCGTGAAGCCGAGCTGATCGACGTAGAATTTTGCGACCTCCCTAGGCTCCCACACTTGGATGAGAATGTCTTTGCCAAACCCGTTCGCCATACCTGCCTCTATTTTTTCCGATGCTCTTCCAGCCGCGGCATGATCTCGACGAAATTGCACGGGCGATACCGGACGTCGAGTTGGTATTTCAAAATTCCATCCCAACCGTCTTTCACCGCGCCGGTCGAACCGGGGAGGGCGAATATGTACGTGCCTTTCGCGACACCGGCGCAGGCACGCGATTGCAACGTCGATGTGCCGATCTTTTCGTACGAGATGGCATGGAACACCGCCGAGAATCCGTCGATCTCTTTCTCGAACAGCGGTCTTAGCGCTTCAACAGTAACGTCGCGGCCGGTGAGGCCAGTGCCGCCGGTGGAAATCACCGCGTCGATTTTCGGATCGTCGATCCAGGCCTGAACTTGTGCGCGGATCGCCGCGATATCGTCTTTGACGATGGCGCGGCCAGCAAGTTGGTGGCTCGCGTCTTCGATCCGCGCGGCGAGCGTATCGCCCGAAGTGTCGTTCGATGCGTTGCGCGTGTCAGAAACCGTCAGAACCGCGATGCGGACGGGAATGAACGCGATGCTCTCGTCAATGCGGTGTGCTGGCATCGCTGATGCGTGTGTTGTCGGCGGGCTGCTGCGGTTGCGGCTGCACAGGCTGCGCGTACGCGGGGACGGTGCGTTGATATTTCGGCCAGTCGCCGCGCGCTGCGGCATCGAGTGTGAGCGGAGCCTGATTTTCTCGGCGGTTGTACATCCAGTAATACGTCATCACACGCTTTACATAGTTGCGCGTTTCCGGCGAGGGGATGCTTTCGATAAACAGGAGCGGATCGTTTTTGTCCGTGCCCGGACGATCTGCCCAGCGCCACACATTGCCGGGGCCGGAATCGTAGGCCGCTGTGACCTCGAAGAGATTGCCGTTCATCTTGGCAATCAGATCGACCAGCACCTTCTGGCCCAGATCGAGGCTGCGGTTGGGATCGTTCATCTCCGCGCGCGAAACATCGTTGCCTTCAACGAGCGCGGCGGTCCCCGGCATGATCTGCATCAATCCGTGCGCGCCGGCGTGCGACGTGTCGGCGGTGCGGAAGCGGCTTTCCTGCCGTGCGAAGGCGAACAGAAGCGAAGGATCGACACGATATCCGCCCGGCGGCGAATAATCCGGCATCGGGAAGAGGCCCGTCAGTGTTTGCCCGTGTGAGGCGGAGATTTCGCTCGCGCGCAACTCGATATCCGGCTGGTTGGTCTGGCGCGCAAGGGCCGCGATTGTCTCACTATGCCGGGAATTGTCTTGTGCCAGCGCGCGATCGAGTTCGGTGTGGACGTATTGCGTCTCGCCGATCTGCCATAGCGCCACGGCACGATGCGCGCACGGGTTCTGCATCATCGCTTCAAAACCCGCGGGCTGCACTACCGGATCGGCGAAGGCCTGTTTGGTGTCCCATCCCAGAACTCGCTCGGCGAGCAAGCCGTAGAATGTGGGCTCTTCTTTCGATGCGGCGATTAGCAATGTGATGACGCGGCGCGGATCGTTGTTGCGCATATACGCGCGCGCGGCCCAGAACGCGGCCTGGCTGCGCGTCCAGCTTGGGATTGAGCCTATTTGCGCCAGCGTTTCGAAATGTTGTGCGGCAACGTCAAATTTGCCCATGCGATACGCCGAGAGTCCTGCGATCCAATCCAGTCCGGGCGCGGTTATGCGGTCCGTTCCAACACGGCCTTGCACATCGAAGGCGTTGAAGTCCTGACCTTCTGCGAGATAGGACGCGGCGACTTTCTGCGAAAGCCGCGCGACGTCGGAACCGGGAATGTTCTGCGCGACGGTTGCTTGCAGGATGGTGTCCGCTTGCGCCGGCTGATCGGCCTTCACCGCCGCCAGGATCTGGGGCATCGCGTTGCGCGCAATGTCGGAGGTCAGCGGGAGGTCTCCGAGATCGGCATCCTCATAACCGCCGCCGACACGGCGCGGCGGGGCCGCAACCGGCGGAATATCGGCGGTGAGTTCCGTACGAACGACTTTGTGATGCCGTTTGATTTTCTTCGTCGCGCGCTCGACAGCCAGATCGTGAATGCGTTGCGCGATGGGCAGGTCGTTGTATTCGTTCATCCACGAGACGAGATCGCCAACCGGCGTCTTAGCGGAATGCGGCGAAAGATAATGCTCGGCCTGCGCGTAACCGACGAGCGAACGATCCGAGAGTTGCGAAACCAGCGATTGTGCGTCGTCGAAATGGCCATCGCGTTCGTCGCTGAAAATCTGGCGATAGCGCTGCACGTCGGCGGTGGAAAGCACTGCGCCGGATGTTTGCGCGACGGCGCTGGCTCCGCATAACAGCGACACGGCGAAAGCGATAAAAAGCGGACGTTTCAAGCGTTCGTTCCTTCGGCGTCGCGGTTTGGAGTCAGGCCGACCTTAGACACAGCGGTTCGGCCAATCAATGCGGCGGACCCTCGACTGTGATCCCCTCAGCCCTCAATCGGTCCAGCAATCCGTCTTTCCGCAAAAGATAGCCGAGGCTGACGACGATCAGACTCTTTCCCGGTTTGGTGAGGGATTCATGAACGGCGCTCATCGTTTCGCCGACAACCTGGTCGCGATAGGACGCGAACGATTTTGTCTGATCGAAGCAGCCATAAAGTTTTGCATCGGAATAATGCGCCTTGAGGCCGGCAAGATCACCAGTCGTCCATGCCTGCGCGGCGGCCGTAGCATGAATGGACTCGGCGTCGATATCGTCAAGCGCATCGCGCATGCAGCGCGCCTGAGAGTCGGCAGTCATGTTTTGGACTTCGTCCACGATGGGCATCGCTGCGAAGGACGCGATCGGTTTGGCATCGGTATCGTTATGATCGGCTATGCCGTCGATCTGCGAATTGATAGCCCGGCCGTCGAGACCCGTTTTGGAGTGAAATGTATTTTCCAGATCGAGTGCGGCGATGGCGGGCAGATAATCTTCGTCCGTATCCGCATCTTCTGAGAGTTTCGTGAGCCACGCCGAATAGCGCGCTCGCAAGTCTGGCGGCAGCGAACCGAGAAGCGTTTGTCCGTCCGGTTGCTTCAGCTTGTGCATGCCGGTGAGCAGAAACCACGATGCCTCAAAGAGCCCGGCTTTCAATTCGGGTTGAAGATAGACGATGTTCGCGCCCTTGATGATGTCGGTGACTTCGTCTGCATTCCAATCGAGCTTGTCGGACACCGGCGAAACGATACCGAGGATCCAGATGTCCGATCCATTTCGCGCGATATGCCAGAGCGCCGGTCCGAGTTTCGGCGCGATCACCGTCACCGTATCGACATCGCTTCAGTCCTGAACCGGAGGAGCGGTGGATTGCGCGAGCGCGGTGCTGCACACAAGCGAGATCGCGCAGCCAAACAGCAAAGAGCGTTTCAAGCGCCGGCTCCTCTAAAAATTCTTTGCTGTGTCGATCGATCAGGCGCCTTTGGCGCTGCTGCCGAGCAATCCCAGCGATGAAATACGATCCTGGATCATCTGTAAATCGCGCCATGCGAGCTTCTTTTCGGCGGCGCGGCGCAGCAAATAAGCCGGATGCAATGTCGGCATTACTGGCACCATGTGGCCGTTCACATTGTAATCGAGCCATTTTCCGCGTGTGAGCATGATGCCTTCCTGCTTGCCCATCACGTTGCGCACGGCGACAGCGCCGAGAAGAACGATGAGCTTTGGATCGGCGAGTTCGATGTGGCGGCGCAGGAACGGAATGCACTTGGCGACTTCCACCGGATCGGGATTGCGATTGTCCGGCGGCCGCCAAGGCAGAACGTTGATGATGTATGTGTTGGTCTCGCGGCTCAGACCGATCGGCGCCAGCATCTTATCGAGCAACTGCCCCGCGCGGCCGACGAACGGTTTGCCGATGCGGTCTTCGTCATAACCCGGCGCTTCGCCGATGCAAAGAACTGGCGCGCCTTCGACGCCATCCGCGAAAACGGTGTTGGTCGCGATCCTTTTGAGCAGACAACCTTCGAAGGTTTCGAGTGCCGTTCTGAGTTCGGCAAGTGTGTTGGCGCGTGCCGCAATGTCCTGTGCCGCGCCGATGTCGTCGCCTTCGATAATCGGCGCCGGAGCTTTGGCTTGCTGCGCCAGTGTGGGAGCACGGCGTACAGGCGTTGGTGCTACCGCCGGCTTTGCTGGTTGCAAGAAGTCCGTCGGCTTCGGCACAGGTCTCGCGGTCAACCGGTTCACCGGCTCTTGGCCGATGGCCTCATCCGCTCCGGCATCGACGAGCCAGGACAGCGCAGAAAGTGGGTCGAGTTCGGCCATATGGGATTATAGTGTGACGCTCCGGCGCGTGCGACCGTCGGTTGACCGTGCTCGGCAGCCCGCCCCATAACATCCCCAGCAAATCACCGGAATAAGTGCATGGCCGAGGACGTTCAGCGCGAGAGCATGGAATATGACGTCGTTATCGTGGGCGCGGGGCCTGCGGGGCTGGCGGCGGCGATCCGGCTGAAACAGCTGGCGGCGGAGACGGGCAAAGAGGTCAGCGTATGCGTCCTCGAAAAGGGCTCCGAAGTCGGCGCGCATATTCTCTCTGGCGCGGTGATCGATCCGATCGGCGTCGAAAGCCTGATTCCCGATTGGAAAGAGAAAGGCGCGCCGATCGACACGCCCGTCACCGACGACCGCTTCTATTTCCTGGGACCGATGGGCTCGCTCCGATTTCCCGAGTTCGCGTTCCCACCGATGATGAGCAATCACGGCAATTACATCGTCAGTTTAAGCAACCTTTGTAAGTGGCTGGGAACACAAGCCGAAAGTCTTGGCGTGGAAATCTATCCCGGCTTCCCGGCGTCTGAGATTGTTTACGGCGCCAACGGCGAAGTGCGTGGTGTCACGACCGGCGATCTGGGTGTTGCCAAGGATGGTCATCACAAGGGCGATTTCACGCCGGGCATGAACCTGTTCGGTAAGTACACATTCTTCGCGGAAGGTGCGCGCGGCTCGCTGACCAAGCGGCTCAACGGGAAATTCGGTCTGCACGAAGGCCGCGACTTTCAGAAATTCGGCATCGGGTTGAAGGAGCTATGGGAGCTTCCTAAGGAGAAACACAAGAAAGGTCTTGTGCTGCATAGCGTCGGATGGCCGCTCAAGAGCGACACCGGCGGCGGTCTCTTCATGTATCACTGGGGCGAGAATTTCTGCTCCATCGGTTTTGTCGTTCACCTGAACTATTCCAATCCGTATCTCTCGCCGTTCGACGAATTCCAGCGGGTGAAACAACATCCTTTGATCCGCAATTATCTCGAGGGCGGCAAGCGCGTCGGCTATGGCGCACGCGCGCTCACCGAAGGCGGTCTGCAATCTATTCCGAAGCTGGCATTTCCGGGTGGAGCGCTTGTGGGTTGCGGCGCAGGCTTCATGAACGTGCCGCGCATCAAGGGCAGCCACAACGCGATCCTCACCGGCATGATGGCCGCGGACTCCGCTTTCAAGGCGCTCGCTGCCGGCCGTGCGAACGATACGTTGGAAGACTATGAGCCGGCCGTGCGTGCAAGCGCGGTCTATAAAGACCTCAAGCGCGTGCGGAATTTCAAACCGCTCTGGTCGAAGCTCGGGACCATGCTGGGGCTTCCCTTCATGGCGCTGGATCTGTGGACCAATCAGCTTTTCGGGCTGTCACTGTTCGGCACGCTAAAACACGGAAAGCCGGATTACGCGACGCTTAAACATGCGTCACAGTGCAAGCCCATCGCCTATCCCAAGCCCGACGGCGTTATCAGTTTCGATAAGCTTTCCAGCGTATTCCTCTCCAACACGAACCATGAGGAGGACCAGCCGGTTCACCTTGTCTTGAAGGACCCGTCTATTCCGATCCGGGTGAATCTGCCCGAATATGACGAACCGGCGCAGCGTTACTGTCCGGCAGGCGTTTATGAGATTGTGCAGGAAAGCTCCGGTCCGCGCTTTCAGATCAACGCGCAGAACTGCGTTCACTGCAAAACCTGCGATATCAAGGACCCGTCGCAGAACATAAACTGGGTGACGCCCGAAGGTGGCGGCGGCCCGAACTATACGAATATGTGAGGATGCGATTTGCGTAAGTCATATTTGCTGAATTCGATTGCCGGCGCCGCGTTGTTGTTGAGCACTGCCGCGCAAGCAAACACTGATCCAGTCATCCAAACGCAATTGGGCGACGCGGGCGCGGCGACGTTCGGCAACTATCTCTCGGCGCATGTCGCTGCCGGCGATCACAATATGACCGATGCCTCTACGCTCTATCGAGCGGCGTTGGCAGCGGACCCGGAGAATGCCGATCTCATCAACAAAGCATTTCTGTATGCGGCGGCATCTGGCGATATCCGCGATGCCGTCGGGCTTGCGGCCAGGGTCGTTGCAAACAATCCCGACGACCGCGCAGCGCGGCTTGCGCTCGCGATAGGCGCCATTCATCGCCACGACTTCGCCGCAGCGCGCAAACAGCTGTCGCAATCCTCGCAAGGCCCATTTACGACGCTGACGCTTCTGTTGGCCGACACATGGGCGGCACAAGGCGCTGGCGATACGAATTCGGCGTTGAAAGACATCGGCGGTTTGAACAAGGCCGGCGCGACGGACGCGCTGTCGATGTATCACAAGGCGTTGATCCTCGATCTCGCTGGGCACGATGCAGACGCTGAAACTGCCTATCAAGCAGCACTGAAAGCGGATGCCACCAATCCGCGCGCGATCGATGCCTATGGCCGTTTTCTGGAACGAGCCGGACGCGTTGCCGATGCGCGTGCACTTTATACACAAGCCAAAGCCGACGATACGCTCGCGCCCATCGTTGACGCAGGAATGGCGCGCCTTGATGGCAATCAGAAGCCGGATCGTCTGGTGCCAGATGCACAGAGCGGTGCGGCGGAAGGGCTATTCGGCATCGCCGCTTCGCTCACCGATGCGACAAGCGCGGACATCGCGGTTCTGTACCTGCGG
>DASZML010000307.1:0-4473 GCA_035551875.1 Rhizomicrobium sp. | reverse complement strand
CCAGGAAGCACAGAAGGGCATCGTTCCCATCGGCGACGAATTGCTGATGGAGGACAATCCGATCAAAGGCGGTCCGCTGATTCCGATGGTCGTCGAGAAGCGCGTGATGGTGTCGGGCGACCGCCTCACCGATGCGCAAGGAACGTTCAACCAGAGTTCGGGCGGAGCGGTCGTCACCTTCCGTTTCGATAGCGTGGGCGCGCGCCAGTTCGGCAATACGACCAAAGACAACGTCAACCGCCGCTTCGCCATCGTGCTCGACAAGAAGATCATCGAAGCGCCTGTGATCCGTGAGGCCATTCTCGGCGGCTCCGGCGAAATCTCCGGCAACTTCACGATTCAGTCGGCCAACGATCTCGCGGTGCTGTTGCGCGCCGGTGCGTTGCCGGCGCCGCTGAAGCCGCTTGAGCAGCGCACGGTCGGCGCCGAACTTGGCGCCGACTCCGTCATCGCCGGCAAATACTCCTCCATCGGCGGCCTTATTCTCGTCGGCATCTTTATGATCATGCGTTACGGCCTGTTCGGTGTGTTTGCCGACGTGGCGTTGACGTTGAACGTCGTGCTTTTGTTCGCGGCGCTCACGCTCTTTGGCGCAACGCTCACCTTGCCGGGTATCGCCGGTATCGTGCTCACCATGGGTATGGCCGTGGACGCAAACGTGCTGATCTACGAGCGCATCCGGGAAGAACAGCGCAACGGGCGAACGATCATTGCTTCGATCGATGCCGGTTTCCGCCGCGCCATGGCGACCATCATCGACGCCAACGCCACACACGTCATCGCATCCATCATCCTGTTCGAGCTCGGTTCGGGCCCGGTGCGCGGCTTCGCCGTGACGCTCTTGATCGGTATCCTGACCTCGTTCTTCACCTCGGTCATGGTCACGCGGTTGCAGGTGGTGACGTGGTTCCAGACCATGCGCCCCAAGCGGCTCGCGATCTAATTCGCGCACTAATTTTGCGGGAAATTCGGCGCAGAACGCGCTGGATTTGCAGCGCGAACGGGTAAATCATCGTGGCCAGACTCAAATCCTCAGGGGGAGGACATGGCCGCTTTCTTTTCCAATCTTCGCAACACCGTGATTGCAGGCATCGTGCTTCTGCTGATCGTGTTGGGCATCCATTTCGCCCAGGTCGGCAGCGTCACGCTCGATGAGCAATTCTGGCTCTATGTCGTGCGCTGCATTCATATCCTGAGCGGCATCATGTGGATCGGCTTGCTCTATTACTTCAACTTCGTCTCCACGCCGACGACGCCATCCATTCCCACGGAACTGCGGCCCGCGCTTGGCAAATACATCACCCCGTCGGCGTTGTGGTGGTTTCGCTGGGGCGCGATGAGCACCATCGTGTTCGGCATCATACTTGCGGCACTGAACGGTTATCTGGTCCAGGCCTATACGCTGGATGCGACCGAAGGCTTTACAAATCCGTCGGTGCTGATGATCGGCATCGGGATGTGGCTCGGCACGATCATGTGGTTCAACGTCTGGTTCATCATCTGGCCGAACCAACAGAAGGCGCTGAACATCGGCAACAAATATCCCGACCTCACCGCCGAACAGAAGGCCGCCGCCGCGAAACCGGCTGGCATGTTCAGCCGCATCAACACCATGCTGTCCATCCCCATGCTGTTCTGCATGGCGGCGGCATCGCATCTGTCGTAAGCGGTTCGGCATCGACCACAAAAGCCGTCCGGGCAACCGGGCGGCTTTTTTGTTTCATCGATGCTTTTCGCTAACGTCCGACCCTTCCCTTGAGGGAGGGTCGGAGAGCGAAGCGATCCGGGGAGGGGCATGACACCGCCACAAACCACGCGTGCTCAACGCCGCGCGCTCATGAAGCGCGATGCTGCACGTTCTTTGCGCAACGACGCGAGCAAAGCAGAGCGCATTCTGTGGAGTTATCGGCGGGGAAAGAAATTCGGTTCCCTAAAGTTTCGTCGACAACAGGCGATCGGGCCCTACGTTGTCGATTTTTACTGCTCGGAATTGAAGCTGTTTGTCGAACTGGATGGAGAGCAGCACGGAGAAGACAAGGCCGTGGCTTATGATGCCGCGCGAGACAAATGGCTCCTCTCGCGAGGATTTGGCGTTGTTCGCGTTCTGAACCACGACTTTCTCGCGGATACTCGATATGCGATTGAAGTCATAAGCCACGCCGTCAAGGAGCGAGTTTCGCCCCTCCCCGAAGCGCTGCGCGCTTCGACCCTCCCTCAAGGGGAGGGTGGGAAGGAAAGCGAATGAGCGATATCGATTCTACCATCCGCAGCCGCGACGAAGACCGTTACTTCGCCGCGCTGTTTGCGCCGGCGGAGAAGCGCGGCGATCTGTTCGCGCTTTATGCGCTGAACCATGAGCTGGCGCGCGTGGCTGAAACGGTGCGCGAGCCGATGATGGGCGCCATCCGTCTGCAATGGTGGCGCGAGACGATCGAAGGCGCGCGCGCTGGCAAACCCCGCGAACATCCCGTCGCGCGGGCCTTGACCGAATTGTTCAAGCACCACGATCTGCCGCAAACGTTGTTCGATGGCATGATCGACGCGCGAGAGATGGATGCGCAAGCGCACATCTTTCCCAATCTTGCCGCGTTGGAAACTTATGCCGACGCCACCAGCGGCAATCTCATGCGGCTGGCGGCGCAAGTATTGGGCGGCGTGGAAGACGATCTCGCGCGCGAAGCCGGCATCGCGTTTGCACTCGCCGGAATTCTGCGCGCCGTTCCATTTCATGCCGCGCGTGGGAAAGTCTATTTGCCGGACGATCTGTTGCGCGCGGCAGGAACATCGCAAGCCGATCTCATCGCGACACATTCGGGAAAGAAACTCGCGCCGGTGATCGCGCGCATGGCCGAAGCGGCGCGTGATCATCTTGCGAAGGCGAGGGCATTTCGTCCGCCGAAAAAAACGCTGGCTGCATTTTTGCCCGCCACGACCGCGCCGCTCTATCTCAAGCGCGTCACACGCTCTGGCTTCGATGCCTTCAGGGACGAAGTGGACGTTCCGCTCTTCCGCCGACAGTACGCAATGCTGCGCGCCAGCTGGAGGCACAGACTATGAAGCTGGAAACCCTGCGCCTGCGTCTGCACACATGGCACGAACGCCATCGCGCGCCCTTCGCGGCAATGAGCGCGGACGTCGATGTCATGCGCGATCTCGGCGGCCCGATGTCGCGCGCGGAGAGCGATGCAAAATTCGATCGCTATGCGAAGGCGTGGGAAGACGATGCGATAGGGCGCTGGGCCGTCGAAGATACGAATGGAAACTTTCTCGGTTACGCAGGCATTGTTTATCGCCGCGAGCATCCCATCGGCCCGCATCACGATCTCGGCTGGCGCTTCATGCGCGATGCTTGGGGAAAAGGATATGCGACCGAAGCAGCGAAGGCTGCACTGTACGATGCATTCACTCGCACCAATATAAGCGAAGCGCTCGCCTACACAGCGCCGGACAATTTGCGCTCGCAAGCGGTGATGGCGCGGCTGGGTCTGAAGCGCGATCCGTCACGCGATTTCAGTGCAGATTTCGGAAATGGCGATTGGCGCGGCCTGATGTGGGTCGCGCAACAGGCTTGACTCCTCCAGCTTAGTTTCCTAATATTAGGACTAATCCAAAAATATCGAAGTGCCGCTTCAGACGCGGTTTCGGCGAACGGATGAGCTATGTGCGGAGAGACGTGAATGATGAAACGAAGAGGGGGAGGGGGTACGGAAAACTTGCAAACGAATGGTGCTGGCTTCTGGAAGCCACAAGATGTAGCGAAGCACGCGAAAACGGAGAGGGCAAACTCGACTTCAATTCGGCAGAGCCCCTCAAATCGAGAAATGATTGAGAATCGAATTTCAACTCTCAAGGTTTTGTGTTGCGGAAGATGAACGACACCATTCACATCGTCGGCGGCGGCCTCGCGGGTAGCGAAGCGGCATGGCAAGCGGCGCAGTCGGGAGCGCGCGTTGTGGTGCACGAAATGCGCCCGGTCCGCGGCACCGATGCCCACCAAACCGATGGGCTGGCGGAACTCGTCTGCTCCAATTCTTTCCGCTCCGACGATTGGGAGAACAATGCGGTCGGGTTGCTGCATGAAGAGATGCGCCGCGCCGGTTCGCTTATCATGCGCGCGGCGGACGAACATCGCTTGCCGGCGGGCGGCGCGCTCGCCGTGGATCGGCATGGCTTTTCGGATGCGGTTACGCGCGCTCTGAACGAGCACTCGAACATCGAGATCGCGCGCGAAGAAATCGCAGGCTTGCCGCCGGAAGACTGGAAGAGCGTCATCATCGCGACGGGGCCGCTGACATCGCCGTCGTTGGCGGAAGCGGTACGGGCATTGAGCGGCGAAGATTCGCTGTCGTTTTTCGATGCCATCGCGCCGATCGTTCACAAAGAGTCGATCAACTTCGATATCTGCTGGATGCAATCGCGCTACGATAAGGGCGATGGCGCCGATTACATCAACTGTCCCATGGATGAAGCGCA